>JBJFHC010000102.1:0-3891 GCA_051893275.1 Erysipelotrichaceae bacterium
CATTATCAAATTAAATAATTGATATCAAAATTATTAAGGTAGATAGAATATTTAATTTAAAATAAGCATGGTGTTATCTCTTTATTTAGAAAACACCATGCTTTCTACTGTTTAATGTAAATCCTTTCATATATAATCTTTTTTACCTGTAATGATGTTTTGATGTCTATTGTAAACGCTTACTTTATAGGATAAAATATAGTCAAGGTGAAACTGTATGGACAAGGTATTTAATAAGACATTCGAAGGGGTATTTGTTTATATAGTTTTAAGAGTGCTTTAGAGGAACGTATATTGCGTTCTTTTTGTTTATCTAAGGAGGTCATAATTTATGGATAACACAAATAACAATCTATTGTTAAAGGCAGCATCATCTGGCGAGTTAAACGACCTTGAGAAAGCTATTGCAGGTGGCGCAGATGTCAATTTCAAGAACGGAGATGGCAGAACTGCACTGATGAAGGCAGCTAAAAGAGGCTACAGAGAAATCGTTGATGTATTGTTAGAGAAGGGTGCTGTTGTCGACTTAAGAGACAAGAACAACAAAACAGCTTTGATGGGCGCAGCCAAGAATGGCTACAGCGACATCGTTAAGAAGCTTATCGATAAAGGTGCTGATGTAAATGCTCGTGATAATAATGGCAGAACATCCCTGATGAGAGCTGCATTCTTAGGACATGAGGGTTCTTGTGAGGCATTAGTTGAGGCTGGTGCCAATGTTGATGATTCGGATAATAAGGGCAGAACTGCTTTAATGGATGCAGTTGTTGCGTTTAAGGTATATGTAATTAAGTATCTGCTTGATAAGGGTGCCAATATCAATGCCCAGGATAATGAGGGCTGTACATCACTTATGAGAGCTGCCTATGGCGGTTATACTGATCTGGTTGTTTATCTTTTGAATAAGGGTGCTGATAAGGATATTAAGGATAATTCGGCCAGAATGGCTGTTCATTATCTGCGAACAGAGAATTTAAAGGATCTTCAGGACTATCTGAAATAAGGAGCTAATATGAAAGACTATTTATCAGAAAATATAAGAAACGTTGTTTTACTGGGTCAGGCTGGCTCAGGTAAGTCTACCTTCCTGGAGGCTACTTTATTCTTTACCGGCAAGCTGGACAGAATGGGAAGTGCCATGGATGGTACTTTGGAGTCTGACTATGACCCAGAAGAAGCTAAGCGTAATCAGTCAGTTTATACTTCTTTGATTCCTATTGAATGGAATAACTGTAAGATTAATTTTATTGATACACCAGGATCGCTTGATTTTGAGGGTGAAAAGGTTGCCGGCTATACTGTTGGTGATAACTGTCTGGTATTTGTATCAGCCAAGGATGGTGTTGAATCGCAGACTGAGAATGCAGTTAAGCTGATTGGCAAGAGTAAGCCTACTATTTTCTTCATCAATAAGATGGATGATCCAAACGCATCTTTTGAGAAGGTTTATAACGAGTTAAGAGAGAAGTTTGGCAAGCAGCTGATCGCTTTTGAATATCCTATTATCAAGGATAAGAAGATGATTGGTTCTATCAATGTATTAAGTGGCAAGACCTGGTACTATGATGATTTAAGTACTCCTAAGGAGGTTCCTGCTGAATACGCAGATGTAGTAGAGGGTTTATATAACGATATAGCTGAAGCTATCGCCATGAGTGATGATGAGCTGATGGACAGATTCTTTAATGGTGAGAAGTTCACTGATGAAGAAATTTCCAAGGGTTTAAGCTTAGGTGTCAGAAGTGGCGAGATCTGTCCAGTATACTGTGGTTCAAGTACCGAGATTAAGGGTATTCGAAGAATGCTTGATCTGATTGTTGAGAACTTCCCAACCTATAAGGAAAAGGGTGAAGTAATGGATGCCAATGGTTTTGTTTATAGAACCAGTGAAGATGAGAAGATGTCTGCTCAGGTATTTAAGACTATTGTAGATCCATTTGTTGGTAAGATTTCTTATCTCAAGGTTATGTCTGGTGTTTTAAAGATGGATTCAACTGTCTATAACGCTAACCAGGAAAAAGAAGAAAAGGTTGGTCAGATTTATTGTGTACAGGGCAAGAACCAGATTGCGGTAGGAAAACTCTTTACTGGTGATATTGGTGCGGTTGTAAAGCTTCAGTACACTAATACTTCGGATACAATCTGTGAAGTAGGTCAGAATATTAAGTATGAAGCTATTGATTTCCCTGAAGGTTTATTGGGACTGGCTGTAGCTCCTAAGACTAAGGCTGATGAAGATAAGATGTCTGAGTCTTTAAAGAGAATCCTGCAGGAAGATAAGACTTTAAGGTTTGTTAAGAATAAAGAGACTTCTGAACAGATTCTATATGGTCTTGGTGATCAGCAGATTGATGTAGTACTCAATAAGTTAAAGAATAAATATAAGGTAGAAATTACCACCAAGACTCCTAAGGTGCAGTATCGTGAGACTATCAACGCCAAGGTTGAGGTTCAGGGTAAGCATAAGAAGCAGTCTGGTGGTGCTGGTCAGTATGGTGATGTATGGATCAGATTTGAACCAGCAGATACTGAAGAGATGATTTTTGAAGAAGAGGTATTTGGTGGCGCTGTTCCTAAGCAGTACTTCCCAGCTGTTGAAGCCGGTTTAAGAGAAGCTATGGAACATGGTCCTTTAGCTGGCTATAAGGTAGTTGGTGTTAAGGCTACACTGTATGATGGATCTTACCATCCAGTAGATTCTAAGGAAATTGCGTTTAAATCGGCTGCCAGACTGGCTTATAAGGCTGGTATGCCTAAGGCTAAGCCACAGCTGCTGGAGCCTATTTCTAAGGTTAAGGTATTTGTTCCTGAGGAATATACCGGTACGATTATCGGTGACCTTAATAAGAGAAGGGGTCTAGTAATGGGTATGGAAATGCATGATGGTGTTCAGGTTATTGAAGCTGAGGTTCCATCTAGCGAGATGCAGAAGTACGCCATTGAGCTAAGAGCTTTGTCTCAGGGTCGTGGTAAGTATACTATTTCCTTTGACCATTATGATGTAGCTCCACAGAATGTTGCGGATAAGGTTATTAAGGAATCTAATTTCAAGGACGACAGTGAGGATTAATTGATGAAGAGTTGGGTATATGCCTGACTCTTTTTTCTGATACAATTATTAATGTTATGTTAATAAAAGAATATGTAGAGTTTCCAGCCTATACAGGTGTGGAGGATCGTAAACTGTTTATATATCTGCCCAATGATTATCAGGTATCAGAGAAGTATTATCCGGTTCTTTATATGTTTGATGGTCAGAATGTATTTTTAGACCATGAAGCTACCTATGGAAGATCCTGGAGAATGGCTGACTATCTGGATGAAAATCAGGTAGATCTTATTGTCGTAAGTGTTGAATGTCATCGAGGATCAGATGGCGAGAGAAACGATGAATATGGACCTTTTCCAATGTACCTGGAAGGAAGGTGGCATGAGTGTTATGCAGACGATACATTGAACTGGTTTATCAATGAGCTTAAGCCAATGATTGATGAAAGATTCCGTACTATCCCTTTTAGAGAAGCCACTTTTGTAGGTGGTTCTTCAATGGGTGGTTTAATTGCCACCTATGCGTTACTTAAATATAACGAGATTTTTTCCAAAGCTGCTTCATTATCTCCAGCCTACTATTTATGCAAAAAGAGTTTCAAGGACTTTATTAAGAATGTTGAACTTGATGAATCAGTACTATATACCGACTATGGCACTCTTGATCTTGAGATGCCTAGAGGCATGAGAGATTTCTTAGAGATAAACAGGTTACTGGGACTTAAGGGTGTAAATGTAACCAGCCGCATGATACCGAATGGTGAACACAATGAGGCAAACTGGGATAAACAGCTTCCTTTTATGATTCAGGTATTAATGTATGAGTGAAGAAAAAGATGTTAA
>JBJFHC010000103.1:0-3856 GCA_051893275.1 Erysipelotrichaceae bacterium
CCCTGAACTTCTTCTTCCAGCCATAAAGGCCACGAAGGCTTTCATCTTTGTAAACCGGAGTTACTTTCCTAGAATCCGCAAAGACATACTTAGCATCCGACGCAAAAGCCTTGCGCAGCAATGCCGTGGTCTTTATAGCTGGTGTAGTTAATTCCTCAGCCTTCTTTAGTATTTCAGCCGCATCTTTACTGCTGATATGGGCAAAGAAGCTATCCATACTGATAATCAGAACATAAACCTCAGTATTGAATGCTTTTGCAAAATCAGACCCATAGTGTTTTACAACCGAATCGATATACAGACACCTGTTATTAGGTTCTTTTAACCCCTTCCTGTAATCCCTGTACTCATTCAAATAGACTTCATTTTTCATTTTGTCTTTGCCTCCTCAATTCTCTTCGCAACAGATGGTGCGTTTTTTGTAAGTTTCTTGATGGTCAGACTCTGGGCCTTGTCGTTGGCCAGCCTCAGGTTTCTGTCAGATGAAACCAGATCTGCTCTTGTTTTCTCTAAAGCCTTAATAGTCCTGTCAATATCATCAATGGCGTCCTGGAACTTTCTGGATGCCAGCTCATAGTTCTTTCCAAATGCAGCCTTGAAAGACTCCATATTTTCTTCAAAATGCGTTACATCGAGATTGTTGCTTCTTTCAATCTCATACTTCTTTCTCCAGGTAACAGAATTAAGTGCTGCATTCCTTAACAGTGTAATGATTGGAATAAAGAACTGTGGACGTACAACATACATCTTAGGGTAGCGATAGGATACATCAACGATTCCCTCATTGTATAGTTCGCTGTCAGCCTCCAGCAGAGATACCAGAATCGCATATTCACAGCCTTTTTCATTTCTGTCCTTATCCAGTTCCTTAAAGAAGTCTTCGTTCTTATGCTTGGTGGCAGTAGTATCGGCTTCGTTCTTCATTTCAAACATGATGGAAATAAATTCATTTCCTTCTTCATCATAATCCTTAAAAATGAAATCCCCCTTAGAACCACCTCTTGCGTCATTATCCTTTTCAAAGTAAGCTCTTGGGAACATGCCCATACGGTTACGATTGAATTCAGTGAAACAGTGCTGCTCCAGAGTTTCACCAATCATCTTGGTAGACATCTTTGTCTTAAAATCCTTATAGTATTCAACCAGTTCCTGCTTCTGGGAAAGCTCTGCATCTTTGGCTGCAAGTTTTGATTCTGACTCCATTCTAAGAAGCTCGTACTTCTTATTAACTTCAGCTACTTCTGCATCCTTTTCATCTTTAATTTCAGCTACAGCCCTGCTTACAGCCAGCTGCTTCTCTGTTTCCTTGGCCTTAATCTGTTCCAGAAGCACATTCTTTTCACTCTGACTTGTGTTTTGAACTGACAGAAGTTCTGCCTTTGCTTTTTCAGTGTTGATTCTGATAGTGTTTTCCAGTTCGGCTATCTTTATTTGCGCATCCTTTAAAGCTTCACTGACTTCTCTGGCTTTTGCTGTTTCTGCTTCTTTCAAAGCACTTTCTTTTTGGTTTTCAGCTATTGTCAGATTCATCTTTAACTGCTTAATTTCATCTTGCAGCTTTAGTACAAGACTGTTGTTTTCAGCTTCTCTGTTTCTGTTTACTTCATCTTTTTTAGCCAGTTCTTCATTAAGCTTGGCTTTAAATTCTGATTCCAGCAGTTCATTGGAATGCTTAAGCTCAGCAATTATTCTGTCTTTGTCAGAAATAACTGTACCCTTTTCACCCTCCAGCTTTTCCTGAAGCAGTTTTATCTGCATCTGTGTTTTTTCTTCAAGAGTTTTTTCTCTTGCCTTTAGTTCATTTTCAAATTCTTCATTTCTGATCTGATTTACAATCTGCGCATAACTTGATTCATCAATTGTAAATTTCTCTCCACATTTTGGACATATTATCTGATTCATCTTTGCCTCCCTAAATAATCATTATTCCAAACAAAATTACCACAAACCACAACATAGCTTTAATAATCCAGCCAAACATCATAAACACCAGTATAACCATATAGAACGGAAGTAGCAGGAGATATTTTATAAGTTTAAACATCTACCTCTCCTCCCATATCGGAAGCTTCTCTACATTTATCATCAGTACTACCGCTATGGCTAACAGCGGCAGTGCAACTGCTGCGGTCAGCATTAGAGGCAATACCGCATACAGCATTGAGATCACCACCAGTGCCAGACAGCCTATTATAAGTCTGGCGGACATTGTCACATATCTTATCTGTTCACTGTCATCTTCATAGTCTCTGTAGGCAAAATAGAAGTAAGAAGCACACGACAGTACCGTCATCAACAGTGACAGTGGTATGAACCAGTAGTTTCCGTTTAATATATTTTCCATTAACATAAAGCTTCTCCTTACATCATATTCTTAATAATTACACTTACTGCATTCATACCTGATCTAAAGTCAGATGAAGTCTTGGCTAAGGTAGTCTGGTATCTTGGATCTCCATAGTAAGTTAACTTATGATGCTTACCTTCAGAACTTATTTCAAAGCCCAGTTCTTCCAGCTCATTTCTTAAATCAGTATTAAGATCTCGATAGTCGTTGAAGGCAGCTTTAAGTTTATTGTGTCTGTCTTTGATGTTTGGTTCAATGACATTGGCTTTTAATAGATCACTTATTATGTCTTTTCTTCTGCTTCCCTCATTTAAAGTTACATTAGACAGAATATCTATCAGTATTTCTTTAATCTCACCAGGATAGAGTTCTTTTTCCTCTCCATAATAGAGCAATGGTACATTATCGATAGACTCTATTCTTCTTTTAAGTATTTCATTCTCTACTTCAAGTTCTTTCATTCTTTTTCTGATTTTTTCCATTTCTTCATCAGACTTCTTAAGATCATAGTCAAAGGTATCTATTATGTCCTTGTTTTCTTTAGCTACTCTTCTATTTTCTTCATATACTTCTTTGTTTTCTTTTCTTAATTTTCTGTTTCTTATAGCTATAGCTTTAGAAGCTATATCTTCATAGGTAGTATCTGGTCCAAAGCTCTGATGATGGTAGAAATAACTCATAGCCTTAGATATAGCGTTATTCATTGATTCCTCATCATACTTATTGAATTCAAAGTGAGCTTCATTGAGATTCTTAGAAGGATAATAGATAGCTACTTCACCATTCTTAGGAACATAACATTCAGTATTATCAATCAGTTCCTTGAAACAGTCTTTGTTTTCCTGTACAAAGACATGAGCCATACCGACATACCTGTCAGCCAGTTTATCTGGATTGACCGCATAACAGCTGTATGGTCCAAGTGCTACATAGATGACTGGTAAAGTAAATCTGCAGCTTCTGTTTAGTACAGATAAGAATTCATTAGTTTTTCCTTCAGCTACTGTATGTGGCTTATAGAGCATTTCTATGTCATAGTCCATATCCAGTATTTTGAGGTCTACCAGTTCATCTATTATGTCTGGTTTTCTGAATTTAGTCATAAATTTTCCATCTTCAGTACTCTTTGAATTAGTCATTCGTATAAAGAGTTCATGAGAGTCTGGTTTAAATACTATTGATAATATAAACTCTGTACCATATAAGTCCTTGTCTTTATGTAGGGCAGCTATGGTATTGGTTTCTTTATATTCAACAATAGTAAGCTCTTTATCACCATCTCTATATACTGAATAGCCATTAAACTGTTCCTCAGTTATTTCCATTCTGTATCTTAGATCCTCAGTATTTCTGATCCAGTCAATTATGACAATAGGGAAGTCTTCTAAACAGAAGTCATTTACGGTTTTGTATCTTATGTTCATTAGTTGCATATATAGTGTCCTCCTTATGTTATGCAACCTTATTTTATTGTGATTTTGGACTATATAATATAGTCTGAATTAAAGT
>JBJFHC010000104.1:0-3835 GCA_051893275.1 Erysipelotrichaceae bacterium
TATACAGCTCAATATAAGTCTACTCTTGATCATCTTGATGAACAGATGTTTACAGATCACTATGCAACCTGTGATTCATATTACACATCACCATCAATGATTCAGACTTCACTTATTTTTGGTTTGATATCTATTGTTCTGGCGTACTGCACAGCTATTCCGCTGGGAATACTGATGGCACGTAAAAAAGATGGCGTTGTTGATAAACTTGGTATTGCCTATATCAATATTGTTATCGCTATGCCTTCACTGGCTTTAATCTTCTTTATCAGACAGATTGCCACTAATCTTGGCATGCCAGATAAGTTCCCATTACTGGGCTTTAATGATGTAAGATCATATATTACACCTATACTGATTCTGACTATTTTGAATATGCCTAGCTTAATGACCTGGACCAGACGTTATATGGTTGACCAGGCTAATTCGGACTATGTTAAGTTTGCCAAGGCTAAGGGTTTATCACAGAAAGAAATCTTTTCACGTCACATTATGAAGAATGCCTTAATTCCTATCGTTAATGGTATCCCTCAGTCAGTCGTAGCCTGTATCTCAGGTGCCCTGATTACCGAATCTGCCTTCGCGATTCCAGGCATGGGTAAGATGCTTCCTGATGCCATTAAGCAGATGAACAACAACATGGTTGTAACCCTGGTATTTATTTTCGCGGCCTTCGCAATGATTGCGGTTATCTGTGGTGATGTTCTGATGACCGTTGTTGACCCAAGAATTCAGCTGGCCAATAAGAAATATTACAGTGGAAAGACAAAGAGAGGAGAAGCCGATGCTAAACAATAAAAAGAAAAAAGTTATTGAAGAAGCAGTAGTTGAAGAAGAAATCAACATGGATGATCCTAGTCTATTCACTCTGCAAAGAGCTGATGACTCTGCTTCTGAACATATTGCTGCCCCTAAGTATTCGTACTGGGGATCGGTATTTAGAAGATTCTTTTCAAACAAACTGGCAATCACAATGCTGATAATTGTGGTAGCTGTATTATTGATGGCTTTAATCCATCCTATGATTTCTCATTACGATAATATGGTTACACCAAATATCAACAACAAGTCTATGCATTATGTTAGACCGGGCGTATTGGATGGCTATATCTTTGGTACCGATGATAAGGGAAATAATCTGTTCGATGCCTTATGGGCTGGAACCAGACAGTCACTGTTCATTGCTTTAGCCGCTACTATTATCACAGAAGTGATCGGTATTATTGTTGGTATGTTCTGGGGTTTCTCTAAGAAGCTTGATGTTATTATGATTGAAATCTATAACGTTATTGCCAACATCCCGACAATCCTGATTTCAATGGTACTGGTATTTGCGATAGGGGGGGGTTACTGGCAGCTCATCTTTGCACTTTCGGTTACCCAGTGGATTCACACAGCCTACTTTATAAGGGTTCAGGTTATGATAATCCGAGACCGAGAATACAACCTGGCTTCCAAATGTCTTGGCACATCAACAACCAAGATTATTGTGAACAATATCCTGCCTTATCTGGTTTCAGTAATTATTACTGCTGTATCTAGAGATGTTCCTTCATTCATTTCTTATGAAGTATTCCTCTCTTATGCTGGTGTAGGTTTAGGCTATGATAAATTCTCTTTAGGTAAGATGGTACAGAACTATGCGCCATATATGACAAGCGCTTCTTACCTGTTCTGGATACCGGTTGCCGTATCAGCTATTATTTCAATTTCACTCTATATTGTAGGACAGTGTCTGGCAGATGCTTCTGACCCTAAGACACATATGGTTTAATGGAGGTCTAGGATGGAAAATAAAGAAAAAGTAATTTTATCCGTTAAAGATCTGGAAGTTAAATTCAAGGTCAGAGACAGAGTATTAACTGCGATAAGAAATATTTCACTTGATTTTGAGGAACATAAAGTAGTAGCCATCGTTGGCGAATCTGGTTCTGGTAAATCAGTATTTACTAAAACATTTACCGGCATGCTTGAAGTAAATGGTCAGATTTCCAATGGTGAAATCTGGTTTGAAGGTAAAGACTTAACCAAGATTACAAAAGATGCTGAATGGGAACAGATTCGAGGCAAAAAGATTGCCACTGTCTTCCAGGATCCAATGACATCATTAAACCCAGTGCGTACAATAGGCTATCAGATTTCTGAGGTACTGATTAAGCACCGTGGAATGAGTAAGGCTGAGGCCAAGGAAGAAGCTATTAAGCTGATGGAAAGAGTTGGCATCAGAGATGCAGCCAACAGATATGACGAATATCCTTTCCAGTATTCCGGTGGTATGCGACAGAGAATAGTTATTGCGATTGCCTTAGCCTGCAAACCTAAGATTCTGATTTGTGATGAGCCTACAACTGCCCTTGATGTTACTGTACAGGCCCAGATTATTAAGCTGATTAAAGATCTGGCTAAGGAATATGATTTTACAACTATCTATATTACTCATGACCTGGGCGTTGTTGCCAACGTTGCCGATAAGGTTGCGGTTATGTATGCCGGTCAGATTATTGAATATGGAAATGTGGAAGATGTCTTCTATAATGCCAAGCATCCATATACCTGGGGCCTATTGTCTTCTTTACCACAGCTTGGTTTAAGAGGCGAAAAACTGTTTGCGATCAGAGGTACTCCACCTTCATTATTTGAAAAGATTAAGGGTGATGCCTTTGCCCCTAGAAATGATTATTCTTTAAAGATTGATTTCTTAAAGGAACCTCCAGTTTTCAAGGTATCAGAAACACATTGGGCTAAAACCTGGCTTTTAGACCCTCGTGCACCAAAAGTAGAACCTCCAAAGGTTGTAACTGAACTGCACGAAAGAATGCTGGAAATGACAAAGAAAGGCGGTGTCTATGGCGAACGATAGAGAAAAGCTATTGGAAGTCAATCACTTAGAGATTACTTTCCATAAAAACGGCAAACGTTTCAGAGCTGTAAAAGACTGTAACTTTGAAGTATATAAAGGTGAAACCTTCGGTATAGTAGGAGAATCAGGATCTGGTAAAACAACCATTGGCCGTGCCATTATGCGTTTAAACAATATTTCTGATGGTGAAATTCTTTTTGAAGGGAAACGTATTGATGGCAAGCTTTCAAAAGAAGAAAAAAGAGATGTTGTCAGAAACATTCAGATGATATTCCAGGATCCAGCTGCTTCCCTGAATGAAAGAGCTACTATTGATTACTGTATCTCTGAAGGCTTATATAACTTCCATCTTTATGAAAATGAAGAAGATAGGGAAAGAAAAGTTAACGAAGCCTTAAATTCAGTAGGCCTGCTTCCAGAACATAAATCAAGATATCCGCACGAATTCTCTGGTGGACAAAGACAGCGTGTAGGTATCGCCCGTGCAATGATTATGGAACCAAAACTGATTATTGCGGATGAACCTATCTCTGCACTTGATGTATCTATTCGTGCTCAGGTATTAAACCTGATGAATAAGTTCAAGGAAGAAAAGGGATTAACCTATATCTTCATTGCCCATGATTTATCAGTTGTAAGATACTTCGCAGATAGAATTGCGGTAATTCATAAGGGCAGAATTGTGGAAGTTGCCCCAACTGATGTTCTATTTAAATATCCGCTTCATCCATATACTTTATCTCTGCTTCAGGCTGTACCAATGCCCGATCCTCGTATTGAGAAAGCTAAGGAAGTTGTAGTCTATGATGAATCTAAGAGAGATTTCTCTGGTGAAAAACCAAAGCTTAGAGAAATTGAACCGGGACATCTGGTATTCATGAACGACAGAGAAAAAGCTGAATATGAAGTTAAGCTTGCACAGATGAAGAAAGACGCTGGCGAACTATAATTATTCAAGGCCTGTATTGATGCAGG
>JBJFHC010000105.1:0-15794 GCA_051893275.1 Erysipelotrichaceae bacterium
CTCGTAGAGAGCTGATTTACAGTCAGCCGCGTTTAGCCACTTCGCTACCCCTCCAATTAAAATGGTGCCGACTATAGGACTTGAACCCACAACCTACTGATTACAAATCAGTTGCTCTACCAATTGAGCTAAGTCGGCATAAAATAATGGTGGAGGTTAACGGGCTCGAACCGCTGACCCTCTGCTTGTAAGGCAGATGCTCTCCCAACTGAGCTAAACCTCCACGCTTCTAGTACCTCTTTTCAAGGCTTATTTATAATAGCATGGCGGTTTTAGCTCTGTCAACAATTTTTCGCAATTTTTTTCTCGCCCACTTCAATTTTTCGCCGACTTAGCTCATGGTGTTAAAATATAGAAAAAGGAGAAACCTTATGAATCTAGAAGAAATAATGCAGTACGACAATTTCATTGTTCTTGGAAACACCACTGATCCTGAAAAATATGCCTATAAAATAAGTGAAGGACTAAAAGAAAAAGGCTACAATGTAGCCGCAGTAGATAAACAGTACAGATCAATAAATGATGTACCATTTGACATTGATGTACTGGATATCTGTATGAACCCCAATAAAGCCATTAAACTTATTGAAGAAAATGTCAAGCCCATAAAGGCAGCTATCATTCAGCCGGGCGCTGAAAGCGAAGAATTAAAAAATCTGCTTAACACAAAACAGATTCCCTATATTGAAGGCTGTGCCCTGGTTGGCTTAAGACTCTATGCCAAGAAAAGATAACTCTTCCTCAAACAGTTTCCACTTCTGTTTTAATTCAGGCATAATACTGAAACTAAGCTTCTCTTTGCTCAACGGATGAATAAAAGAAAGCCTGTATGAACAAAGCGCCGTCTCACCATTAACCCTGCTTCCATACTTTCCATCGCCCACAAGCGGATGACCTATACCGGCAAACTGAGCACGTATCTGATGGGTTCTTCCAGTTTCCAGCACAATACTGATTAAAGACAGACCTTCTTTTGCTGAAACAGTTTTATAGGAAAGCCTGGCCAGCTTTGCCCCAGGCCTCTTCTTTACCACATAAGTTTTATTCTTGTTGCGGTCATGATAAAGATAATCTTCTAATACACCTTCACTATTCAGTTCTCCCTGAACGATACAGAGATATTCTTTTTTAAATTCCGCTGTGCCAAGTTTTTCAGACAGCAGTCCAGCTATTCTTGAATTCTTCGCAAGTATCATTAAACCCCTTGTCACCTGATCTAAACGGTGTACCAGGAGAACTTCTTTTCTATATTCTTCCTTAAATAATTCTGGAAGACACTGACTTGAGATTCCATATGGTTTATCAATAACCAGCAGATTCCTGTCTTCATAAACCACAGGAATCATGAAACAATATCCTCAAATTCGCATTTAATTGCCTTTGATATATCCTCTGTCTTAATTCTTATCTGCATTCCAACCTTGCCGCCAGAAAAATAAATCCGTTCATGTTCTAAAACCGACTTATCAAATACTGTCCGAAAAAACTTCTTCATGCCAATTGGTGAACAGCCCCCATGAATATAACCGGTCAGAGGTAAAAGCTCTCTCTGTGGAATCATCGAAACACTCTTCTCGCCAACACATTTCGCAGCCTTTTTAAGATCGAGTTCCTTTTCTACCGGAACCACAAAAACATAGTGACTCCCTTTAGCTCCCACTGTAACCAGAGTCTTATAAACTTCAGCAGGATTCTCATTGGCCTTTAAAGCCATCTGGGTACCGCTTAACCCTTCTGCATCTTCGATTTCTTTAATTTCATACTCAATCTTCTTCTGATCGAGCAGTCTCATTGCGTTTGTCTTAGTCATAACAGAATTCTATCATTATCCAGAGCTTCACCGGTATTTTCTTTAAACTTCTTCAAAAGTTTTTCAACTGTATATTCCTTTTTCTCCTCACCCTTAATATCTAAGACAATGGAACCATCCTTCATCATGATAAGACGATTGCCAAGACGCAGGGCATCAGCCATATTATGCGTAATCATTAACGTGCTTATCTTATTATTATTCACAATATCCTCAGTCAAAGAAAGCACCTTCTCGGCCGTAACCGGATCTAAGGCAGCTGTATGCTCATCAAGCAGCAGCAGCTTAGGCACCGTTAAAGTGGCCATTAAAAGCGTAATAGCCTGCCTCTGGCCGCCAGAGAGAAGACCCATAAGCGACTCAGTTCTCTCCTCAAGCCCCATATTTAATAAAGCCAGTCTGTCCTTAATATATTTCTTATCCTCCTTATTAAGATGGGCAAAAAGCCCCCTGCCTCGAGACTGCAGATAAGCCAGACCCAGATTCTCTTCAACAGTTAAAGAAGGACAGGTGCCCTTCATTGGATCCTGAAAAAGCCTGCCGATAACTCTGGCCCTTTTATATTCGCTTAAACCAGAAATATCTTCCCCATCAAGAACAATATTTCCCTCATCTATATCGACATTGCCGGAAATAATATTAAAAAGTGTCGACTTGCCAGCTCCATTTGAACCGATAATGGTAATAAAATCACCATCATTCACCTGAAGTGAAACATTATTGATGGCTTTCTTCTCATCCGAAGTGCCCTTATTAAATACTTTAGTAACCTTATTGAGCTTTAACACGCTTAACACCCTTAACCTTTCCAAGACACAGTGCCAGTACTACTATTACACTGGAAACAAGCTTCAGCATATAGGCCGGCATATTTAAACGCAGCGCAACCATATAGATTAATCTGAAAATAATCGAACCAAGTACCGCAAAACTCAAACGCTTTAAAGTAGAGCCCCGATCACCAAACGTCCGGCCAATCAGAAGCGAAGCCAGGGCAATCGTCAGCATACCGATACCTGTATCAATACTTACTGACTTCTGCGAAAAAGCCAATAGACAGCCCGAAAGTGCACAGATGGCACCTGATATACATAAACCTACAGTAGTCGTAAACTTTGGATCGATGCTGGAATTCTTGACCATCGAAACATTGGAACCGGTAGCTTTGATTGCCAGGCCCAGTTTGGTTTTAAAGAACAGGGTCAGAATAATAACCACTATTAACACAATCACAAAAACCAGCACCAGCTTATAGAAAGAATTATCAAAAACTCCCTTAAACATCGTAAATATCGTTCTGGTCTTATTCATATTCAGTAAAGAAGAACCCGACATCAGGAAAATATTCACCGAATAAAGACCACTGTTTACCACAATACCTGCCAGAAGCGAATCTATTTTGAGTCTTGTCTGCAGAAAAGAAGTAATAAAACCTGAAAGTGCACCACACACAAGCGCTGCCACAATCGCCAGAATTGGGTGACCACTAATCGCAACCACCCCTCCAGCTACCGCTCCCAGAGTGAAACAGGAGTCAGTAGACAGATCACATACCCCCAGCATGGTATAACTTACAAACAGCGCTATAACCACCAGTGAACAGATTAAACCAAGCTCACAGGCAGTCTGAATTAAACCAAGCGACATTATTCAAAACTCTCCGCAGTTTCAATAGAATTTACCTGAGTGCATAAAGGCTCGAACACAGAATATACATCCTCAAAACTTAAGCCCAGTTCTTTACAGATATCGCTGTTTACAGTCGCAATACCATTATCGAAAGTCTTTACAGCTAAAGATGCAGGATCCTTGCCATCAATCAGAATATCCTTAACCATATCAGCTGTTTCTTTTCCCAGATTTGCATAATCAACACCATAGCCCAGGAAAGCACCATTTAACGCAAAGGAATCAGCACCGGTATAATGCTTAATACCTGCCTTGGCCATTGATTCATAAATACTCAATTCCGCGGTCATGATTGTATTATCGGTTGGCGTAAAGGCAAACTTAACACCATCAGCGATCATTGATTCCACCGCCAGCATTACTTCCGAAGTATTTGTACCAGTATATTCCCTGTAGGCTACACCCTTATCATCCAGAAATTCCTTAGCTACCTTAATAGCCGCCGTAGAAGAATCCTGGCCTACATCATAAAGAAGACCAACGGTATCAACATCATCAAGCGCAAACATCAGATTAAATACTGCCTTAGTATCCAGATAATCAGATGTACCAGTAAGATTGCTGCCAGGCTTTTCCATTGATTCCACAAGTTCTGCACCAATTGGATCAGATACAGCCGCAAAGACTACCGGAATATTATTATCCTCTGTCTTAGCCTGCATAACCATGGCAACCGGTGTGGCAATGCCCACCATCAGGTCAACATCTTCCATAATAAAGTTAGAAACAATCTGATCTAAGACTACCGCATCCGCATTGGCATTATCCTCGAGAATCTCAAAACTGACATTGTTTTCGCTTTCAATAACAGCCAGCTCAGACTTAATATTGGCAACAATCTGATTAAGCGATGCATCATCAACATAGTTACAGATACCAATCTTATAGACCGTCTTATCGTTATTAACTGTTTCATTCTTCTCACCAGAACAGCCAAACAGACATACTACCATCAGTAAACATAAAACCAACTTTTTCATAAAACTCTTTCCTCCTGATAAACAAAAAAGCTTTCATCCCATATGAGACAAAAGCTTAAAAACCTCTGCGATACCACTCAAATTGATACAATGTATCCACTCCTTCATGTACCATCATACATGTCCCGCTTGATAACGGATGGGATTTCCCGTTGCCCTCTACTTAATTCGAAAGCACCCTCATAAGCCCATTCACCTACAATATATCACTGATTTACACCACCCATCAGCTCTCTAAAGATAATCTCATAAGCTACTACCCTTAATCTCAGGTTTCTACTTACATAATAACAGAAAAAAAGAAGTATGAAACAACAATTTCACACTTCTTACATCATTTTTTCAACTATAATGAAACTTTTTTCATTACTTAGCCAGCTTAGCTTCAATATCCTCGATATCCTTAGTAAGCTTATCAATCATCTCGTTCTTCTCAGCGATTACAGCCTCAGCCTCCTCAACTGCTGATTCCCTCAATGACTCCTTGGCATTATTAGACTCACGGATAATATCTCTCTTAAGACGCTCAATCTGCTGCTTCTTATAGGCGATATTGTCTTCCATTCTGGCAGTCCACTCCTCATGACGAGACTCATTGACTGACTTCAGACCATCAAAATACTGATTAATATAGCCATTGAACTTCTCCCAGATGGCATCTTCTCTCTGCTTGCCGGCAGAACCAATAGCCTTCCACTGCTCTCTTAAACCCTTAACCTCTTCAGTTACATCCTTAGAGAACTTACCATTCTCGACAATTTCCTTAGCCTTCTCTACAAGTTCTTCCTTAGCTTCAGCTCTCTTCTTAAATTCAGCATCAAGCTGCTTATAATACTTCTCTCTGGCATCAAAGAAAGTCTTACGGGCCTTTGAAAACTCTGCCCATAACGCATCATCAATTTCCTTACCGGCTCTGGCAGTCTTCTTCCATTCATCAAGAAGCTTATTAAACTCCTCAGCTGTCTTCTTCCATTCAGTAGATTCAGCTAAAGCCTGAGCCCTGGCAACGATTTCTTCCTTTTCGGCCTTGGCATTCTTAGACTTCTCTCTTAATTCCTGATAATAAGTCTTTCTCTTGGCAAAGAAAGCCTCTCTTGCCTCTCTAAATTCAGCCCATAAGGCATCATCAGCTTCCTTGTCAGACAGATGGCCTACTGCCTTCCATGACTCCATCAGCTCATCCATAGTCTCAGAAGCCTTCTTCATATTATTTGAATCAAGAGCCTCCTTAGCCTTGGCAATCAGATCCTTCTTGGCATCCTCAATAGATCCCAGAATCTCACCGCGCTTGGCAAACACAACATTAAGATAACCCTCGAATTCCTCTCTAAGTTCCTTTTCCATGAAAGACTCATCATCATGCTCCTTCCAGCGGCGGCTCAATGATTCAGCCTCTCTAACAGCCACGATTGGATCGCTGTCCAGCTTCTCAGTCAGACTCTTAGCTTTCTCAACAAGCTCCTTTTTGTTGTTTAATTGATCATCAATTCTGTGGTTTTCCATAAATTTATCTCCTTTAGATACTACCTTATCTATATTATTTAAAACCTTCATTACCCCGTCATTATCACAGGTGTCGGTAATATAAAACGCCACCTCTTTAAGCTTATCACAGGCATTGCCCATCGCAATACCGTATTTAGATTCCAGGAACATCTCATAGTCATTCATATAATCACCGAAACACATCGTCTCATCATATGAAACATTCAGCATTTCCTGAATAACTTTCAATGCATGCCCCTTAGAATTCTCCTTCAAAGATATATCTATCCATTCATCACCAGATACAATGGCGCACAGCTTCTCAGGCAGCGGCGGGAAACTCTCGCTTTGCTTAAGCGCATCCTTATTCGGGTAAAACAGTGCAATCTTGATAACCTCATCCTGATCAAGCACAGACTTAAGATCATCAACCAGTTTCATTCTGTCGTTGTAGACCAGAAATTCATTCATAAAACGCTCATCACGCTTCATCATATATGAACCATGAACACAGCCCATATATACACCAATGCCCTCAAACCCAACAACTATATCAAGCACATCCCTGACATCATCATTAGAAATCTGATTGGTATAGAGTATCTTATCATTCATCGTAATAAGACTTCCATTATCCGAAAGAAAAATCAGCTTATCCTTAATCCTTCCAAAAGTCTTAACCAGCGAATAATACTGCCTTCCACTGGCCGCAACAAACTGATACTCATTATGTCTGTCTACAAAATCAAAGAACGAACTAGATATCTCCTTTTTCGAATTAGCTACTGTACCATCGATATCAAAAGCGATTAATCTAATATTACCCATACTAGATATTGTATCAAAAAAATCCCCAATTAATAAAACTTTTCAAAAAAAATTAAGATAAATTATTTTACACCACTTCCAACTATCAATCAACCACAATCTCCCTATTTATGACACCATACTCCTTTTAATCTTAATCCTGTCCCAGGAATCATAATCAACATTATCAGCTCTGAGTTTAATCACTCCAAATTTTCCCTCTTTATTCTGTACAATCAGATCGTAGGCCTTGTAGATTTCTGGATATTCCTCAACAAGTTCCCATCTGGTATCCTCATCAACAAGAGTGAATTCCTCGCCTAAAGTCTCATCAACCAGTTTTTCAAAAGACTCCGGACAATGACTAATTAATGGCACCAGCAGTGGTGGATCAATCGGCCTTAAACTTTCAATATAATCTTCATAACTTAACATAAAAATTTCCTCCTAATATTGTTATTACGAAAAAAAGATGAAATTCCTCACCTAAATTCAAGAAATTTCATCTTTTTAAACTAACTTATGAAAAAATATGTCATTTTCCTGTTATTCAACAGGCTCAGTTGCGTCTAATCCAAAATACTTAAGAGACAGCTCCTTTAAAGTACCATCAGCTCTTAAACCATCCAGTGTTGTATTAATAAACTCAATAAGTGAAACAGTACTGTCAGCCTTCTGGGCAGCGATAACGGTCTTTTCAGGATCAGTGGCATCCACAATCTTCAATCCACCATCCGGATGAGCTCTCATATAGTCCTCATAGGTTACACGGGCATTGATGGTAGCCTCAGCATCTCCTCTTTTTAAAAGCTCAATAGTATCGCCAAATGTCTGAACATACTTAACCTCAGCACCCAGCTCAATAGCCATCTCGGCATATGAAGAGCCAGTTGAATTAGTAGTAATCCTGCCATTTAAATCATCAAAAGATTTAATATCCTCATTATCCTCAAGCACAATCAGCACGGTCTGATCGTAAAGATATGGATTTGAGAAATTATAAGACTTGGCTCTCTCATCAGTATAAGTAACACCATTGATTGCCAGATCATATCTTCCTGATTCAACACCTGCCAGAATAGAATCCCAGTCAGTTTCCTCATATCTGGCTTCTACACCCAGAGCATCCGCAATATACTTGCCAAGTTCGACATCGAAGCCAACCAGTTCATTAGTCTTCTCATCATGATAAGTATAAGGAGACCAGTTACCCTCAGTCGCAATAGTAATATAGCCTCTTTCCTTTATCTGATCAATCAGATCAGAAGCTGTTTCCTCTTTCTTTGAACAGGCGCTCAAAGAAACAATCATCATAATACAGAAAAATACAGTTAATAACTTTTTCATCATTCTCCCACCTTCTTAATAAACTGCTTAATACGCTCATCATCCTGATGTTCAAAAAACTCATCAGGAGCTGCACACTTAATAATCTCGCCATTCTCCATAAATACCACCTTGGTAGACACATTCTTCGCAAAATTCATCTCATGCGTAACCACCACCATAGTAATACCGCTTTTTGCCAGATCCCTCATGACCGATAAAACCTCGCCAATAAGTTCCGGATCTAATGCTGAAGTTGGCTCATCAAAATAAATAACTTCCGGCTCATAAGCCAGAGCTCTGGCTATAGATACTCTCTGTTGCTGACCACCGCTTAACTTTGATGGATAATAATCAAGCTTATCAGCCATACCCACCTTTTCCAGAACCTCCACAGCTCTTTTTCGGGCACTCTGCTTATCCATTTTTCTGACAACCGTCAAAGCCTCCATGACATTTTCCAGAACTGTCTTATTCAGGAAAAGATTATAGTTCTGAAACACAAAAGCCGTTTTCCTTCGAATATCAGCTATATCCTTTTTAGAAATATGTGCCAGATCATATTCCTTTCCATCAAAGACCATTGTCCCTTCATCACTCTTCTCCAGAAAGTTCATACAGCGTAAACACGTTGTCTTGCCCGAACCCGAAGAACCAAGTATCGATATAACATCACCCCTGTCAATCTGAAGATTAATATTCTTTAAAACCTCAAGCGAATCAAATGATTTCTTTAGATTCCTGACTTCAATCATCTGACACCTCCATAGCTGTTAAGCTTCTTTTCAGCCTTCTTCTGCACAAAAGAAATAACTGTACAGAAAATAAGATAAATCACAGCTGCCTCTACATATAACGCAAAAGGTTCATAGACACGCCCGTTGATAATCTGAGCCTGACGGAACATCTCCACTACCGTAATGGTAGAAGCCATACTGGTCTCCTTGATTAACGCAATAAAAGAATTCGACAGTGAAGGAAAAGCCGTACGCAAAGCCTGAGGCAGAATAATACGCAACATAATCTGCATATAAGACTCGCCTATACAGTAGCCCGCCTCCATCTGGCCCTTAGGAACTGCCTCTAAAGAAGCACGCATTGTCTCTGCCATATAGGCACCCTCATTTAAGCCAAGCACCAGAATAGCGCAGGGAATCGCTTCAAGCTTAATGCCAATCTTGGGCAGACCATAAAAGAAAATATACAGCTGAACAAGCAGCGGTGTTCCTCTTACAATCCAGATATAAAAACGGCTTATATTCTTCAGAACCTTTACACCAGCATACTGTACAAAGGCCACAATTAAAGAAATCACAAAAGCCAGCACAAAAGAAAATATTGCCAGAGGAATAGTTACCTTCACTCCCAGCACAAACATCTTTGGAAAACTATCAAATAAAATCTCTAAAAGCCTGCTTTCCATATCTCCCCTTTGTCAACTATTACATTATAAACCTAATTCCTACCAAATCAATAGGATTTTATTATGATATAATCAGTTTATGTTAATATCAGTAAAAGGTACCTATGCTCTCAGAGTCTTAACCGACATGGTGAAACATGATGGACAGAATAATTATCTATGTATCTGCGATATATCCTCAAGACTCAATATATCCCGCAAATACCTGGAAACCATTATGACTCTTTTAGCCAAAAACGGTCTCATCGACTCCAAAAGAGGAGCATCAGGCGGATATAAATTAATTAAAAAGGCAGACCAGTATAATCTATTAGAAATAATGGAGGCCCTCGAAGAAGACCTCTCACCTATTTCCTGCCTTTCAGATGGCTGCAGAGACTGCAGCATCTGCCCGACCTTTGATACCTTTAAAGGACTGCAGGATGTAATCTATGAATATCTTAAATCAAAAACTCTTCAGGATCTCATCAACCCTGATTTAGACTGCTAAGGAGAAACAACAATGAACTGGTACAATAATGCCATCTTTTATCACATCTACCCTTTAGGCATGCTTGGATGTGAAAAACACAACACAAATGACGAAATAAAACATCGCCTTCTAAACCTCAAACCCTGGATTGACTACCTTCACAAAAACGGATTCAATGCCCTCTATATCGGTCCCCTTTTTAAGTCGGAAGGACATGGCTATGAAACAACTGACTACAGAACATTAGACAATAGACTGGGTGATAATAAAGATCTGAAAGAATTTGTTCAATACTGCCACTCAAAAAAGATCAAAGTAATCTTTGACGCTGTCTTAAACCATACCGGCAGATCATTCTTTGCCTTCGAAGATATTCTTAGATACAGAGAAAACTCCATCTACAAAGACTGGTATAACATCAATTTCTATGGAAACAATTCCTACAACGATCATCTCTCATATGAAAACTGGGGCGGCTTTGACCTGCTGGTCAAACTCAACAACAAAAATCCGGAAGTAAGAAAATACCTTACCGAAACTGTAAAATACTGGGCAGATGAATTTGATATAGATGGCATCAGAATTGATGCTGCCGATGTCTTAGACTTCTCATTAATGGAAGACTTAAGAAATAATCTGCCAAAACCCGACTTCTTCCTTCTTGGTGAAGTAATACATGGTGACTACAGCAACTGGGTAAATCCCAACAGACTTGACTCATTAACCAACTATCATCTCTATAAAGCCCTTTACTCTGGCTTAAATGAACACAATTTCTTTGAAATAGCTCATACCATAAACCGCCAGACAAACCTGTCAAAACTTTATAACTTTATTGACAACCACGATGTTGAAAGAATCACAACCCGCTTAAACAAGAAGATGGATTATAAACTGGTTACCACCTTATTGTTTACTCTTCCGGGCATTCCATCAATCTACTATGGGTCTGAACTGGGCATTGAAGGACATAAATATAAAAATGGTTCCGATGATGAAATAAGACCGGCAATTAATATTAAAGAAACAATCAAAGAATCAAAAAATAATCCCTGTCTGGAAATAATCAGAGCTCTCACAAAACTAAGAAACAATAACACCATACTTAACATGGGCGAATACAGACAGCTGGAACTTACTACCAGTTTCTACAGTTATATAAGAAGCTATGACAATGTTGATATTATCGTCTGCCTCAATAACGATGACAACAGTTCTCATAACTTCTATTTTGACAAAGAAAACTATATCGATATCTTCACTGGAAATAAACACAGTCATGAAATCAATATTAATCCCCACGACTGTGCTGTTCTAATACCTGAAGGTATAAAACTCAATATCAGACCATTAAAGAATGATATTGAAAAACCAGTTATCAAACCAAAAGAAGAAAACACAAAATTAGACTCATCCTACACAGAAGTAAACAAACCCTATGAACAGATGGAGATAAAAGAACTTCAGGATGCCATACTATCTAAAATGGCAAAAAATGGTCCAGTAACGGACCAGATGTTAAAAAGCGTTAGAGAAAACATCTACCATGACTCACTCATCAACTGGGTAAAATCATTCAGATAATCATCTTCTTATATGAACCAAGTATGCGTAGCTTTGCGCATACTTTTTTTAATTCCGAAAGCATATCCCTGGCATCCTCCAGATTGCCGCTTACTTCCGCATAGAAATAATACTCCCATGGCAGATCCTTCATAGCCCTCGACCTTAAACAGGTCATATTAAAACCCGTATCTGAAATAATATTAATAGCCTTAGCCAGAGAACCAGCTGAATTATTAACCACAAAATATAAGCCAAACTTATCACCATGCCCACTGTAATTCTTAGAAATAATGCCAAAACGGGTCGTATTGGTATCTGAATTATTTATCTTCTCCTCAATGACTTCCAGACCATAAATATCCCTGGTCTTAAGTGAAGCTACACAGGCTACTGTTTTATCGTTTAATTTTTTAACATATTCAGCAGCTTTAGCCGTATTAACATAAGGAATAAGTTCAATATCCCTTCCTCTAAAGAACATCGAACACTGACCTAGAGCCTGTTCATGGGAATAAACCTTCCTGATATCCTCAAGCCTTGTACCAGGAATACCCAATAGATTCTGATCAACCTTCAGGTCGTAGTAGGCATTGATATATAGACCCTCGTGCTTAAAAAGCTCATCCATTACTTCACCTACTTCACCATTAATCGAATTTTCAATCGGCAGAACACCGGCATCTATCTCCCCGTTTTCAACGGCATCAAGCACATCACCAAACTTCTTATAAGCCTTAAGCTCAGCTCCATCAAAAAGCTCAGAAGCCGCAATATGACCAAAAGAACCAAGCGTACCCTGATAGCCGATATTTCCACCATAGACCAGTTTACGCTGATAAAGCTTGGAAGCCTGCATCAGAGACCGCATAAAATAAACATATTCATGCTTAAGCTCCTTCTTTTCAAGCTTCTCAGTATTTCTTACAATAACGGCATTTTCTCTTTTCTCATCAAAAATAGGCAGTGCATTTTCCTTCTTATATTCCGCTACGCCCTTAACCGCTTCCATACGTGCCTCAAATAGTTCACGCATCTTTGTATCAATTTCATCAATTTTAATTCGAGATTCTTCTAACTTATTCATGTTTCAATGATATCATTTTTGTGAAAGAAGAGGTTAAACATGAAAAAAATATTAATTACCGGCGGAAGCGATGGCATAGGCAAGGCCTTAGCCCTTATGCTCGATGAAAAAGGCTATGAAACCTATATTTTCGGCAGAAATCCCGAAAAACTGAATAACTTAAAATTAAACCATTGCCTCAAGAAATATGCCTTTGATCTCAAAGACCGGGATAAACTGAATGAAGCATTAAACGATATAAACAATATGGGCGGGGTTGATATCCTTATCAACAACGCTGGCTTCAACTATAAAAAAGAAGAAGTAAAAGACATAAATATCCAAGGCTTAGAAGATATGATGTGGGTTAACTGCCTCAGCCATCTTGTATGCATTGAATCAGTTTTACCAGAAATGCTTAAAAAAGGTGAAGGCATGATAGTAAATGTATTATCATCCTGCTGCAAGGCAAATATCACCACCATGGGCGGCTATACCGCTTCCAAGAAGGCTATGGAAGCTATCTCTAAAATACTTGTAAAAGAAGTAAAAGATAAAGGCATAAAAGTTCTGGATGTCTATCCAGGCGGGGTTGATACGAACTTCAGAGTAAATGAAAGAACCGATTACCTGAGACCAGAAACCATCGCAAAACACATTATTTATGTCCTGGAAAACAATGAAGATGGCATGATGCAGGAAATAGTCTGCCGTCCAGTTGTTGAAAATAATTATTGACGTAAATATTTTAAAGTAGTATAAATAAATCAATTCAAAACATAGCTCGCTTTATCACCGGGTAAAGATTCAAGGGGCATACAAAGTTTTCCGCAGGTACGGCACATTAAGTGCTATAAGGAACTCTTTGTATGCCCCTTTATGTTTTTGAATCAAACGGCCGTATTATTTATTAATTACTCAAGGAGAAAAACTTATGAACATTAAACCATTTAAAGTAGAAGAATGGATGAACAAATGGGAAGTCGGGGCAAAATACAACATTGCCGAAACCTGTGTAGATTCCATCAGCATTGACGAACTGTTTAAACTCACAAATGAAAACAAACAGTCATTTCTGGAAAAAATGGCCTCACGCCGCCTGAGCTATGGCGATATTGAAGGCATGCCAGAACTAAAAACAGGCATTTCCAGTCTGTATAAGACTATTAAACCAGAAAATATAGTTCCTACCCATGGCGCAGCCGGTGCCAACCACCATGTCTTTTATTCCCTGATTGAACCAGGCGATGAAATTATCAGCATCATGCCAACATATCAGCAGCTCTATTCAATTCCAGAGTCCTTTAATGCGAATGTAAAAATACTGCAGCTGACCAAAGACAATCACTATCTGCCAGATTTAAACAAATTAGAAGAAATGGTAAGTGATAAAACAAAAATGATATGTATCAACAACCCCAACAATCCTACCGGTGCCCTGATGAGCGAAGACATTCTCAAAGAAATTGTAGAAATCGCCAGAAATGTCGACGCCTGGATACTGTGTGATGAAGTATACCGTCATCTGACCCAGGATGATATTTACAGCCCATCAATCGCCGATCTCTATGAAAAAGGCATTTCTGTCAGTTCAATGTCCAAGGTATTTTCTTTAGCCGGACTTAGACTTGGCTGGATAGCCACTCATGATTCAGTGGCCATAAAATCCTTTCTTTCACACCGTGACTATAATCTTATAAGCTGTGGTGTGCTGGATGAAATGATATCCTCTCTGGCATTAAAAAATAAAGATATCCTGCTTAAAAGAAACCAGGGAATTGTAAGAGAAAACCTTGAAATACTCGACAGCTGGGTAAAAAACGAAGAACATGTAAACTACGTAAAACCAAAAGCCGGCACAACTGCCCTGGTATACTATGACCTGGATATTCCTTCTTATCAGTTCTGCGAAGAAATGTATAAAACAACCGGAGCCTTTGTAACACCAGGTGACTGTTTCGAAATGCCCCGCAGCATGCGTATTGGCTACGCCTATGGAAAACAGGATCTGATTAATGGTTTAGAAGCTATAAGTGAATTTATCAGAATTAAAACTGAAGGAGAAAAATAAAATGAATATACCTTATATCACTAATGAAGAAGTACTGAAACAGCTGACAGTGGCAGAAACCATCGAATGTGTAGAAAATGTCTATAAATCCAAAAGCGATGGCCATACTGTGGTCTGGCCAACCGTCTTCTATGAATTTGATCCTGGCCATGCCGATATGGACATCAAATCCGGCTATCTGCCAGATATGAATATCTTTGGCCATAAAACAGTGGCCTTCATGGAAGAAAACACTAAAATAGGGCTCCCTGACCTCACCGGTCTGATAGTTGTCTTCTCCTCAAAAACCGGTATGCCTTTAGGCCTGGTAGACGGCTCAGCAGTTACTGGCATGCGTACAGGGGCTGCAGCGGCTATTGGCGCCAGATATCTGGCCAGAAAAGATTCAAAGAAAGCTCTGATTGTCGGTACTGGCAATCAGGCTCCATATCAGGTGGCTGCCCTTTTAACCGCCTTCCCTGAACTTGAACTTGTAAGAATTTCTAATCCAGTAAACAGAAAACAGGCCGAAGACTTTGTTACAGCTATTCCGGCTAAGCTTACTGAAACCTTCGGATTCAAGTCTATAAATGCCGATTTTGAAGTAGTTGATGAACTCTCATGTGCCGTATCTGACTCCGACATTATAATAACCATCACCCCTTCAAGAAAGCCAATAATCAAAAAAGAATGGGTAAAACCTGGAACTCATTTCTCCTGCATTGGTGCTGATATGGAAGGCAAAGAAGAAATTGACCCCGCAATCTTCAGAAATGCCATTGTCTATGTTGATGATCTTGTACACTGCTCAAAAGCTGGTGAAATTGAAATACCATTAAAAACCGGAACTCTGAAACCCGAACAGATTAAAGGTGAAATAGGAGACCTTATTCTAAGCAAAACAAAGGGAAGAATAAACTCAGATGACATAACTGTTTTTGATGCCACCGGAATGGCACTCTTGGATCTGGCAACTGCCAATATTCTTTTAAATAAAGGGGCTGTTACAAAATAGCTAAATCAGTTAGCTAGGCTTGTAACGCCTCTTTTTATTATTTATTCCAAAAATCAATCGAGTAGGAGCCCCTCGTCAAATTGAGGGGTCCTCTCACACCACCACATC
>JBJFHC010000106.1:0-3818 GCA_051893275.1 Erysipelotrichaceae bacterium
ATACCGGTGTCTTTGCTGATGAGCCGGAATATTGTATCAATCAATGAGAATGAATATATGGAAGATGTAGCGCGAAAACTTCTCCAGACCAGATTCAGGAGCTATCCGGTGGTGGACGATGAAAAGAAGCTGATTGGCATGATTTCCCGCTGGCACTGCAGCAACTACCAAAAGAAAGAGTTTGTACTGGTCGATCATTCTTCCAGAACCCAGACTATCGACAATATTGAGTTTGCAGAAATAGTGGAAGTAATAGACCATCATCATATTGGCGGTATTTCAACAAACAGACCCATCTATTACCGTAATCAGATTGTCGGCTGTACCTGCACGATTATCTTTGAACTCTATAGAGAAAACAACATTGAAATAGAGCCTAAAATTGCCGGCATGATGTTATCGGCAATCATCTCCGATACCTTAAACTTTAAGTCCAGGACAACAACGAAAAAAGACATTGATGCTGCTTCAGAGCTATCTTTAATTGCGGGTGTCAATCTTGAGGAATATGCCCTGAAGCTTCTTTCGGCTTCGGTTAATCTGAAGACCGAGGATTTCCAGAAACTGATGGAAAGCGACCTGAAGAACTATGTCTTCAACGACTATAAGCTGGCAGTAGGGCAGACCAACTATATGGATATCTCTCAGATTCAGATTCATATCGATGACTATAAGAAAAAGATTTCTGATTATCAGCTGAAAAATAAATATGATCTGCTGATAATGATGTTCACTAGCGTTAAAGGTGATGGAACGATGTTTATGTTCTATGGCCCAAAGTCGGAAATAATGGCTGAAATAATCGAAGAAACCTTCGATGCCAACAGTGGTTTTGACAAGAAGATTATTTCCCGTAAGCAGCAGCTGGTTCCGATTCTTTCCAAGAAATTATCCGAGTATTAGGTATCCCTCTTTATATAGCGAGAACAGAGTTATTCTGAGCTCGCTTTTTAAAATGGTTCTTTATAAAATGTCTTAATTTTGCTATAATAATGGTAGGAAATGAAAAGATATTATTATTTATATTTTCACTGTTGTTTCATAGAAATAATGGTTTTTTCTTTATGAATTAAATAATAAAGTGAATTATTCAAATCAAAATTTTCCAATTTTGTCCCTTGCAAGTGTCCGATGTAAACGCTTCCAAAAATTTATTATTAAAACGTAAAAAGACAGAAGGACCAGATGAAATAATATAAGGTCCAGGTCTAGAAAGGATTATTTTATGAAAGGAATTCATGTTACAAGTGAAATAAAGCCTTTAAAGAAGGTTTTACTTCACAGACCAGGAAACGAACTTCTGAATCTGACCCCAGATACACTAGAAGAGCTCCTGTTTGATGACATCCCTTATCTCAAGATTGCTCAGGAAGAGCATGATGCATTCGCTCAGGTTTTAAGAGATAACGGTTGTGAGGTTGTTTATTTAGAGAACTTAATGGCTGAGGTTTTAGATGATGAACCAATCTTAAGAAACAAATTTATCCGCCAGTTCTTAAATGAGGCAAACATTACTACAGATTACTACGTTAATCTGATTACAGAATATCTGAATGAAAATTATCCAGATAATCTGCAGCTGGTACTTAAGTGTATTGAAGGTATGAGAATCTCTGAACTGCCAAGATCTAAGACTACTACTTTAATTGACTTAGTAAACAACGACAGAGATGAGATGCTGCTGCCTCCACTACCAAACCTTTACTTCCAGAGAGACCCATTCGCATCAGTTGGCGATGGCATTACTCTTCATAAGATGTATTCAAAGACAAGAAGCAGAGAAACAATCTTCGCTGAATATATCTTTGACTATCATCCAGACTACAAGGGCTTAGTAAAGAAATACTTCAACCGTTATGATGTTGACCACATTGAGGGTGGTGACGTTCTTAACTTAAATGAGCACACACTGGCTATCGGTATTTCTCAGCGTACTAACCCAGATGCCGTTGAAAAGGTTGCCAGAAGATGCTTCAGAGATCCTGACTGCAAGATCGATACTATTTACGGTTTCGTTATTCCTAAGTCAAGAGCCTTCATGCACCTTGATACAGTATTTACACAGATTGATTATGACAAGTTCACAATCCATCCACATATCTTAGGACCTCTTCAGGTATTCAAGCTTACTCCAGGTACAACTGTTGATTCAGTTAATATCGTTGAAATCAATGATACATTAGAGCACGTTCTGGCTGAGGCATTAGGTTTACCAAAGGTTGAACTGCTGCTTTGTGGAGCTGGAGATAATATCGCAGCTGCTAGAGAACAGTGGAACGATGGTTCAAATACATTATGTATCGCACCAGGCGTTATCGTTGTATATGAAAGAAACAATGTTACTAACCAGTTCTTAAGAGAAAAGGGCTTAACAGTAATCGAAGTTCCTTCATGTGAACTTTCTAGAGGAAGAGGCGGCCCTAGATGTATGTCTATGCCTCTAATCAGAGAAGACTAATTTAAAAATTTAAGGAGAAATAAAATGGGAGTTAATTTATCAGGAAGAAATTTTTTAAAGCTGCTTGATTTCACACCAGCTGAAATCAGATACTTATTAGACCTTGCCAGAGGTTTCAAGGATATGAAGAGAAACGGTGTTCCTCATGATTACTTAAGAGGAAAGAATATCGTTCTGTTATTCGAAAAGACTTCTACAAGAACACGCTGCTCATTTGAAGTTGCCGGCAGAGATTTAGGTATGGGAGTAACTTATCTTGATCCAGGTTCATCTCAGATGGGTAAGAAGGAATCTATCGAAGATACTGCCAGAGTTCTGGGAAGAATGTATGACGGTATTGAATATAGAGGATTTGCTCAGTCTATCGTTGAAGATCTGGCTGCCAATGCCGGTGTACCAGTATGGAACGGTCTGACTACTGAATTCCATCCAACTCAGATGCTGGCTGACATCATGACTGCTGAAGAAAACTTTGGCAACATGAAGGGCAAGAAGCTGGTATTCATGGGCGATGCTGGAAACAACGTTGGTAACTCATTAATGGTAGTTTGTGCCAAGTTAGGTATTAATTTCGTTGCCTGTGGTCCTGCAAAGCAGATGCCAAGTGCTGAATTAATCGAAACTTGCCGCAAGATTGCTGCTGAAAATGGTTCAACTGTTGAAATCACTGAGGATGTTAAGGAAGGAACCAAGGGTGCTCATGTAATCTATACAGATATCTGGGTATCTATGGGTGAACCTGCTGAATTATGGGCTGAAAGAATCAAGCTGTTAGAACCATACAGAGTAACTAAGGAAGTTATGGCTAACGCTGATCCTGAGGCAATCTTCATGCACTGTCTGCCTTCATTCCATGACACAAATACAACTATTGGTGCTGATATCGCCAAGCAGTTCGGTGTTACTGAAATGGAAGTTGCTGATGAAGTATTTGAAGGCCCTCAGTCAAGAGTATTTGACGAAGCTGAAAACAGAATGCATACAATCAAGGCCGTTATGTATGCTACATTAAAGTAATATGGCTGAAAGATTAGTAATTGCCCTGGGCGGAAACGCCCTGGGCAATAACCCTGAGGAGCAGCTGGAACTGGTTAAGACTACTGCTTCCACAATCGTTGACCTGGTTGAAGAGGGTTATGATGTAATTGTAGGACACGGCAATGGTCCACAGGTCGGAATGGTCAATCTGGCTTTTGAAAATTCACATAACAAGGTAGGTGGCACACCAACAATGCCATTCCCTGAATGTGGCGCTATGACTCAGGGATATATCGGCTACCATCTGCAGCAGTCAATCATGAATGATCTGGCTAAGCGTGGTATTAAGAAGAATGTAGCTACTGTAGTTACTCAGGTAGAA
>JBJFHC010000107.1:0-3815 GCA_051893275.1 Erysipelotrichaceae bacterium
ACCCTTATACAGCTACTGCTTCTAAAGACTACTCATTTATATTACAACAAAATTTAAACATTGGCCACAAAAAAAGCTGACATCGTTAAGACATCAGCTTGAATAACTACTATAATTCCTTAACCAGAGTATCCGCAACGGCATAGCCATAGGTTAAAGCTGCATCAAAGCCCATACCATACTTCTTGCCATCCTTCTCTTCGATTGAACCACAGACATCACCAGCGGCATAAAGGCCAGAAATTGGCTCTCTGTTTTCATTTAACAGACGGCCCTCGGGATCAATACATAAACCGGCAGTTGTCAGATAGAAAGTAGGATCTACCCTTACAGCCCAGATACCATCTCTTGTCTCAATATATGAACAGGTCTTGGTAGGTCTACCATCCGCACAGGCTTCAGCGCCGCTTAATACCGCATCATTATTAGCCTTGATAGCCTCAGATAAACCAGGAAGTGATAATTCCTCAGCGCACTTTTCAACCGAATCATAACGCTTGGCCTCACCCTTTTCAAAGATGGCCTTATAGCCATTAAAGCCATAGGCATCAGAATCCTTGCAAGGCTCAGCTGCAGCATCATCAAAGATATAGTAGAAAGTATCGCCAAACTTCTCATTCAATTTAGCTCTGGCCATAGCGTAGTGGTTATCAGATTTAAAGTTACCGATTGAATCACCATTTACATCAACCATCATGCCAGGTACGGTCAGATGCATAAAGGCCAGCTCAAACTTCGAAGCATAGCTTGACATAAAGGCTGGAAGAAGTCTGCCCTTACATTCCACAAAAGAGCCGGCTTCTAGACCCAGCTTAATGCCATCACCCTCAAGAGCTGAAGGACAGTTAAAGAACTGCGTTTCATAGCCAGGATTATATTCCTTGATCATATCCTTATTCTTGCCAAAACCGCCTGATGCCAGTAAAACGGCCTTAGAATGAATAACTACCTTAGAGCCATCTTCACCAACACCAACAAGACCATTATAGTGACCATTTTCATCCTTAAGCAGTTCATTAACTGACTTACTGTAGAAAATCTTGCCGCCCATAGTTCTGCATCTTTGTTCCAAATGCATCATCGCATAGCCAGCACCACCCTCATAACAGCCAGGAGCCAGATATGGTGTACTTGCCGGATAATTATTGGCACCCTCATAAGTACCCATCGTATTGATACCAATACCAATTGAATGCATCCAGTCAAGTAATGGGCCAGATTGAGTATACTGTTGACGCATATATGGCATTTCAGGATTGTAGGTATCCAGTTCAGGATTTAGATAATTAGTCCAGAAATTCATGATTGAATCAACAGTACCATAAGGACCCTGAGCCAGAATGCCTGCCTTATCATATTCAGTCTGCAGTTTAGAACCACAGGCCACAACGCCACCATAAGTCATAGGCATTGATCCGCCAGGGATATCTCTTTTCTCCACAATTGCCACAGTTTTGCCCTGTTCGAGCAGTCTTACAGCCGCTACAAGTCCAGCTGTACCGGCACCCATGATTGCCACATCAACTGTTTCCTCAGCATTTTCGCCAGCTGGTTTGGCAATCTCAGTCCCAAAATCCTCAACCTTGTATCCTGCGTCCAGGATAGCCTCTTTTACAGCTGACTTAATCGCATTGCAGGAAATTGAACAGCCCCTTACATTTGGTACATTCCAGGAATTATTGGCCACAATCAGTGCTGGAATTCTGGCACAGGCATAGTTGCCGATACCGATTGTCTCCTCATGAGCCACAACCTTACATTCTGTAATCTTACCCTCGAAAATTGATGTAGAAACATAAATCCAGTCCTCATGGCCCATAGCCTTAGTCAGATACTTACCATCTACTGGCGAAGTCGGTCTTACTTTTTCAGCAGTGCCAGTTTCAGCTGGCACTTCTTCCTTTTTTGAGCAGCCAGCAAGTGTTCCCATTACCAGTGCACCAGCTGTAGTAGCTGCTGCCCCTTTAAGGAAATCACGTCTCGAAATTTTATCCATTGATGTATTCCTCCTATGGCCATAATGATATCATACTTGTGAAAATTTAAACTTGTTTCGGAACAAGTTTCCGAAATAATGTAAAAGTTTATACGGATTTCTGTATATTTCTTTCATAAAACAGAAAAATTCCAAAAGAAAAAGCTCTAAATAGAGCCTTAACTAATTAGATATGGCAATCTGCATCAGAACATCCTTAAGATCTTCCTCAACGCCCACAAGACGCTTATATTCCTTAGGACTCAATAAAACACCCTCCAGTCCCTCATCACCAAGAATATAAATACAGTCATTATCCTTCAGCTTCTTTAAACTCTCAAAATCAAGATCGATATCTTTAATACTGTTCATAAATAAATACTATCACATTTAAAATTCATATTAACTATATCACTTTAGTGATATAATAAGCACGGAGGTAAAATATGAACAATACTGTAATTATTTATCATGGATCAGAAAAAATAATAAAAAAACCAGTATTCGGTGAAGGAAAAAAACATAATGACTTTGGACTTGGTTTCTACTGCACCGAAAACGAAGGCCTGGCCAGAGAATGGGCAGTCACAAAAAATAGAAATGGATATGTAAATAAATACAGCTTAAATACAGAATATCTGAATATTCTTCACCTGAATACAGAACAGTATACTATCCTTAACTGGATTGCGACACTGGTAAACAATAGAGTATTCACCCTCAATAATCCCATTGCAAACAGAGCCAGAAGATATATTATTGATAACTTCTCAGTAAATGTAAATGCCTATGATTTAATTGTCGGATACAGAGCAGATGACTCCTATTTTGACTATGCACAGGCTTTTCTTAATAATAATATCACTATAGAACAGCTTTCTCTGGCAATGAAACTGGGTAAACTTGGAGAACAGATCGTACTTAAATCTCAGTTTTCCTTTGAACAGTTAAGTTTTATTGACTACATAGAAGCAGACAGTGAAATATATTATCCATTAAGAAAAAAGAGAGATGACGAAGCCAATAACTACTATTTAAAAATACTAGAAAAAGAAGAAGATTGTCTTTATATCCAGGACATAATTAGAGGAGGTATTTTAAATAATGATCCACGCATACCAAGAAATTTATCTTAATAAAGCTCAAACCACTCTTGGCGAAGTATTTGATTATGCCTTAAATGACCTTTGCATAAGCGTTGAAGATCTAGAGAGTATCATCATCAACTCTGAAATAATTTCCCGATTTGAACAGGGCGATCCAGCAATAATCGCTGGGAAAAGTGGTCCAGAAATAATTATTGACATATTTTATCAGGTCAAAAACGAATACGTAGAAATAACCCCCAAAATAAAGTACACCCGGTCAGCAGAATACTGGATTGGCTGGATTTTAGGGTATTACCAATGGTATTCAGACAGAAAAATAAGCGAAATACTTGAAGCAGTCACTTATCAAGAACTACATAGCATGTATTACACGCTTCATGAAGCAGATATTAGTAAAACTGTAGAAATACTTGATGAAAAACTAAGGGAACATTTTAAGCAGACAAAGCTCTGCACCTTAAGAAAACTCTGCGGATATTCACAATCAGAGCTCTCAAGAGAAACTGGTGTAAGTCTAAGATCTATTCAGATGTATGAACAGCGACAGAAAAATATTAATAAAGCAAGTGTTCAGACCCTGTATTCAATCTGTAAAGTGCTGGGGTGTAATATTGATCACCTTTTGGAAAAACATCCTTATTAAACAAGAAAAAAAGCTGATCTTTTAAAGACCAGCTTTTCAAAATACTCATTAAATTAAGCTAATTCAGCGAAGTACTTGATAGTTCTTA
>JBJFHC010000108.1:0-1729 GCA_051893275.1 Erysipelotrichaceae bacterium
CCAGGGAGAAAAGCGTATCTTTCGCTTTAAATAACTATATGACAAAAAACGCTCAATGCATACTGCAAATTATTAACGAAACCTGCGAACATCTTTCAGCGGAAGATATTTTTAAGATTCTTAAGGGAAGAGGAAACAAAATGGTTCTGGCCACCGTCTACAATAACCTCAACGCCTTGCTTAAGCAGGGCTATATTGGGGTAATCTGTGTCGAAGGACAGCCAGACCGCTATGACAGAGTCAAGAAACACGATCATCTGGTCTGCCGCAAATGTGGAAAAATACTGGATGTTAATCTGAAGGACTTCACAAAGACAATCGAAAGAAATCTGGGCTTTGCGATTAATTCCTATGATTTAAGAATAAACTATGTATGTGATGACTGCAAAAAATTAAGCAGAAGAATCAGAAATTAAGAAAAAGATGGAAGACCCATCTTTTTTAAATAATCTCGCCAATCATATCATAATCAACATAATCAGTCAGCTTTACCTTATAGAATTCACCTTCCGTAAGTTCTCTGTCTGATTTAACCAGAATATAGGAATCTACGCCATCTGGTGCCGACATATAACCTCTTAAGCGATAGAAGTTTCTATCCTTTTTTTCTACCAGCGCTTCATGAACCTCGCCTATTCTGTTTCGAAGCTTAAGAGAAACAATTTCTTTCTGTTTCTTCATCAGGATATCAAGTCTTTCCTTCATCACTTCTTCATCAACTTCTTCATCCATATCATAAGCTGCAGTATCTTCTTCCTTTGAATAAGTAAAGGCACCCAGTGAATCAAAGCTGATATCTTCAATAAACTTTAATGTTTCATTGAAAGTTTCTTCATTTTCATGCGGGAAGCCAACTATCATGGTTGTACGGATATAGGCATCAGGAAAGATTTCTCTTATTTTATTTATTCTTTCTTCGATATGAGCTGTAGAACCTCTTCTGTTCATCAGTTTAAGAATGTAGTCATTTCCATACTGTACTGGTATATCAAAGTAAGGAAGTACATGTTTAGATTCTTTAATGGCATAAAGAAGTTCATCTTCAATTTCATCTGGATACATATAAAGTATTCTGATCCACTTGAAATCTATTTTATCCAGTTCTTTAATCAGATCTTTAAGCCTGAATTCATTGTAGAGATCATAGCCATAGAAGGTTGTATCCTGGGCTACAATATTTAATTCTTTAACACCCTGATTATATAAACGCTTAGCCTCTTCAATAATTTTTTCCATGGGAACTGATACACAGTTTCCTCTGATTAAAGGAATGGCACAATAGGCACAGCGGTTGGTGCAGCCATCCGCAATTCTAAGATAGGCAGTATAGTTCTTAGAAATCAGCTTACGGTTCTTGCCATAGGAATTATCAATCTTAAAGCCAAACATCTCGCTTAAAAGCTCATGGGCCTTAGGATAATCTTTAATAGTTATGAAAAGATCAACTTCCGGGAGTTCCTTTTTCAGTTCATTAATATATCTTTGAACCAGACAGCCGGTACAGATCAGATATTTCAGATTCTGTTTTTTGAGTTCAGCCATCTCCAGAATGGTATTAATAGCTTCTTCCTTGGCACTTTCAATAAAGCCACAGGTATTTATTAGTATAACATCACACTTAGTCGGATCTGTCTCCAGTTCAAAATGCGGATCTTCAAAAAGACCCATCAGATATTCAGAATCAACCTGATTCTTGGCACAGCCCAGTGAAATAAAACCTATTCTCATA
>JBJFHC010000108.1:1829-3791 GCA_051893275.1 Erysipelotrichaceae bacterium
GTGCCAAAAATAGTACCGGTCAAAAGATTGGCAAGCACAACACGCATAATATTTACAGTAACCATTTCACCTGTACCAAACAGATTGATTGTGATTAGCGCAATAATATTGGCCAGACCAAAACGAATGCCTAGAGGAAGTGCAGGCAGAAAGGCATTTTCAGCTACATTAATCACAATAGCCAGCGCTATAAGCATGGTTACATATGTCAGTTTCTTAGTCTTATTCATCGATTACCACTATAAGATTATTAGGCAGGCAGACAATAGGCATTGGAAAGTCTCTTGATACCCAGCCCATCGCTTCGCAGTCATGATTTGGACATTCAACATCCACTGCCCGCATTTTTGAATCCTTTACTTCCAGATGGAAGGTTCCATAATCGCCAGTAACTTCATAGTAGCCATCTTCATCCAGATTAAAATCAAGAAGGTGATCACCAGCCGCATTGGCGATATAACAGTTATTTTTACTTGAATTTATATATTGCACAACACCAAATATTCCCAAAGCCAGTATAAGCAGTGCACAGACAATAATAATTTCCTTTTTACGCATTCTGATTCTTCTCTCTTTGTTGTTTCTTATATCTTTCGATTCTTTCTTCCTTTATCTTGCCTTTAATATATTCTCTTTTAGCTTTGCGCTTAAGTTTTTCAACAGCCATTTTTTTCTTTTTCTTATAGCCAGGTTTTACTTTTTCATTTTTCTTATAAAGGGTCTTGGCTATCTGCTTCTCGAGTTCTTCATCCATTTTATTAACTCTTACACGTTTAACTACATCTTTCAGTTTATCGCCTTTGATGTTCTGTTCAACAAAGATAATGCCCTGTTTCTTTAGAGAGTTTATGGCATTTTGATCTGTGTCTTTATATAAGGCAAAAACAGTACCAGTCTGGGTATTTCTGCCTGTACGTCCGGCACGATGAATATAGAATTCAAGTTCCTTAGGGAAACCCAAAGATATTACGTGGCTTACCGCATCAACATCAATACCTCTTGAAGCTACATCGGAAGCTACAACATAGGTATATTTCTTGGAATACAGGGCATTTAAAGCCTGTTTACGTTCTCTTGATTCCAGGCCACCATGTATAAGCAGTGCCTTATAGCCGTTTTCTTTAAGACATTCATAGGCTGCATCAGCTTCATCTTTAGAATTGGCAAATATCAGACACATATAGGGATTTATACAGTTCAATAACTCCAGGAGTTTCTCGTTATAACTTTTATGTTTACAGTTAATCAGAATATGCTTAATCTTTGGATCTCTTTTCTTATCATGAACCTCGATTCGTTTTGGATTATCCAGATATTTCCTCACAAAAACATCCAGTTCCTGTGGGAAGGTGGCTGAAAAACACAGTGTTTCAACATGTCTTACCATTCTGGAGAAAACTACATCAAGATCCTCTAAAAAACCATATTCCAGCGTCATATCAGCTTCATCAACCACAAACATCTGAATGGTATCAACTCTAAGCTGTCCATCTTCAAATAAGGCTCTGATACGGCCAGGAGTACCAATCACTATATGTGGCGGAAGTTCAAGACTAAGCTTCTTTTTAGAATCTGATCCGCCAGCTGCCTGAAAGATTCTTAAGTCAGGATATACTTCTTTTAAGACAAGAGCTGCCTGATATACCTGATATGACAGTTCTCTGGTTGGTAAAGATACCAGCACCTGAGTCTTATTTGATACCGGATTAATCATTTCGGCAATCGGTATAAGATAGGCATGAGTCTTGCCAGTACCGGTTTTTGATAAGGCGACCACATCTTTGCGGCCGATAGTATAGTTCAGGACTTCTTTTTGAACTTCAGTGAGTTCTTTGAAGCCGTTTAGTTCAATAAATCTAAGTGTTTCGTTTTTTAAATTTCTGTTCATACCCTACATTTTAGCATAGTTTGACACTCCCGCCACTAAAGTGGTGGGATTCCTGTTTCAGCGACAGATACCTG
>JBJFHC010000109.1:0-3772 GCA_051893275.1 Erysipelotrichaceae bacterium
TGAAAACAGAGGTGAATAATGGAAGAAAGATATGTAGAATTCACAAAGGAGGTGCGCGATGCGGGCTATACCATTCTTTGTCCGACTATGCTGCCTTTGCATTTTGAGATACTGATAAATATATTCAGAAACCATGGCTACAATGTTAAACAGCTGAGAAACCAGAATGCCAATGTCATTGCGGAAGGTTTAAAGAATACGCATAATGATACCTGTTACCCAGCCCTGCTGGTAATCGGTCAGTTTATGGATGCGATTGAAAATGAGGGTTATGATCCTCATAAGATTGCCTTATTGATGACGCAGACTGGTGGTGGCTGCCGTGCGAGCAACTATATCAGCTTAATACGTAAGGCTTTAAAGAAACAGGGCTATGGCTATATTCCGGTTATTTCCTTTAATGTCCTGGGTCTTGAGAAACATTCAGGCTTTGAGCTTAATCTCAAGATTATTCTGGAAGCTCTCTATGCCGTACTTTATGGTGATCTTTTAATGAATCTGTCCAATCAGTGCCGTCCTTATGAAGTAAATAAGGGTGAAACTGATGCCCTGGCTCAAAAGTGGACTGACTATCTCTCAGACCAGATCAATAAAGAGGGAGTCAGCTATAAAACGGTTAAAAAGAATTATGAGCTGATAATTAATGATTTCAAAAAGATTGAAAGAGTAAAGGAAGAAAAAGTAAAGGTTGGTGTAGTAGGTGAAATCTATGTTAAGTATTCACCATTAGCCAATAATTCGCTGGAGAAGGTTCTTCAGGATGAGGGGGCTGAAGTAGTGGTGCCAGGTCTTGTGGATTTTATTCTTTATACCTGTCATGCGATGCATACTGATAAGGATCTCTATGGTGATAAGGGCATTAAATACCCGCTGGTTAAGCTTGTCTATTACTGGATACTGAAGAAACAGAAAGATATGCTTAATGCGGTTAAGAAAGATGGCGAATTCAGAGTTCTTTCTTCCTTTGACCATACTCAGACTTTGATTAAGGATTATATTTCCGTAGGCGGAAAGATGGGCGAGGGCTGGCTTCTTACGGCGGAGATGCTTGAGCTTAATGAAAACGGCATTCACAATATTGTCTGCACTCAGCCATTTGGCTGTCTGCCTAATCATATCTTCGGCAAGGGTATGATGAAGATTCTGAAGCAGCGCAATCCAGAAATAAATATCGTCGCCATTGACTATGATGCCTCGGCATCGGAAGTAAATCAGCTTAACAGAATTAAGCTGATGCTGGCAAATGGCAAGGAAGCTTTAAAAAAGAAGACCGCGTAGGTCTTCTTTTAGATTACGTTACCGGTAAACTGGGCATTATATAGCTCATAATATCTGCCTTTTTATTGAGCAATGATTTATGATTACCATACTCAATTATCTCTCCCTTATCCATAACGATAATGGTATCACATTCACGGATAGTCGAAAGACGGTGGGCGATGATGATTGAGGTTCTGTCTTTCATAATGTTCTGCATGGCATCCTGGATGTCTTTTTCCGTGCGGGTATCGACATTGGAGGTAGCTTCATCAAGTATCAGTATCTTAGGGTCAGCCACAAAGGCTCGGGCAATAGAAATAAGCTGTTTCTGTCCCTGAGAGATATTTGAGGAAGTGATTATGGTATTGATGCCTTCGGGCAGGGTATCGATGAATTCTCTACAGTGTGATGATATAATAGCCTGCTCAATTATTTCGTCTGAGGCATTATCGTTTCCATATTTTATATTGTTCAGAATGCTGTCTTTAAAAAGAATGCTGTCCTGTAAGACAATGGCGATATTTTTTCTTAAGTCATCACGTCTGATATTTTTCAGTTTCTGATCATTAATATAGATATCGCCTTCATCATAGTCATAGAAGCGCATGATGAGATTGACAATGGTCGTTTTTCCTGAGCCGGTAGCTCCAGCCAGGGCAATCTTTTTGCCAGGCGCAAAACAGAAGCTGAAATCATTTATGGTTTTCTGCCTGGTTGTGTAGGAGAAATCAACGTGTTTAAAGTTTATTTCATAGTCATCATCCATTTTTAATGGTTCACCCTCCATATTTTCTTTTGTTTCATCAAAAATATAGAAGACTCTCTCCGCTGAAGCTATGGCACTCTGCAGCTGTCCATAAAACTGAGATAGTTCATTTAAGGGCCTTGAGAACTGTTTGGAATAGACAATAAACGCTGAAATTACCCCAATAGAAATAAGTCCCTTATAGGCAAAATAGCCGCCACAGGCTGTGATAATCACAAAGCCGATATTGGATATGCAGTTCATGATGGGCCCCATTACGCCAGAGAAGGCATCGGTTTTAATACCGGTGGAAGTCAGGGAGTCAGCTGTTTTTATAAAGTCCTGGATGGTCTGCTCCTCGTGATTATAGGCCACTACTGTTTTATAGCCATAGATCATTTCTTCAACTGTTCCATTGAGTTCGCCCAGCAGTCTTTGACGGGCTATGGAGTATTTACGTACTTTTGACGAAAGAAACTTTGTGGCCATAACGGTCAGTATGACAGTGCTTAATGATAATAGCGCCAGCTCAGGGCAATAGTAAAACATCATGATGGCCGTGCCGGTAAGAGTCAATACACCAGAAAACATGGAGGGCAGGGACTGGGATATAGTGCCTGATAAGGTTTCTATATCATTGGTCATACGGCTCATGATGTCGCCATGGCTGTGGCTGTCGAGATACTTTAAGGGCAGGTCAATTATTTGGCTGAAGAGTTCTTCACGCATTTTTTCGACAATTTTCTGACTTAGTCTGGCTGCCATAAGGCTCTGTATCAGTTGGCTTAGGCCATAGATTAAATACACCATCAGCATTATCATGATAGTATTAAACAGTATGCCATCTCTTTGTGAGGCAATTATGTCAATAGCCTTTGACTGCAGTCCCGGGGCAATTACACCGCAGACTGTACCAATCATCACAACAGTCAGAATAACCAGTATTGTCTTTTTTTCTTTTAGAAAGTAGTTAATGATTCTTTTAAGCGTTCCCTTAATATCATTGGCGTATTCAATAGACTGGAAGCGGTCTTTGCGGCTGTTTGGCATATTCCTGTCCTGAAGTTTTTCTTTAGAAGTCATCATTTTCCTCCTTTGACATCTGGGAGTTATAGATGTCTTTATAAATCTGACAGTTTTTCATCAGTTTGTCATGAGTCCCGTAGCCGACAATCGTGCCATTATCAATGACCGCAATATGATTGGCATTAATAACTGAGGAAATTCGCTGAGCAACAATGATTCTGGTAGCTGATTCATCATGTTTATTCAGGGCATCAAAGAGTTTTCTTTCGGTATTAAGATCGAGTGCACTGGTGGCATCATCGAAGATACGGATTTCGGCTGGTTTAAGCAGCGATCTGGCAATTGCGATGCGCTGTTTCTGACCGCCTGAAAGGGATGCACCTTTTTCTTCTACCGTGGTTTCATAGCCATCGGGAAAGGACATGATGAAATCATGGGCCTGAGCCGTTCTGGCAGCTTCAATTATCTGTTCGTTATCAGCCGATATATTTCCCCAGGCAATATTTTCTTTAATGCTTTGGGTAAACAGTTCACTTTTCTGTAAGACCAGAGAGATTCTTTTTCGAAGATTGAATAAGTCGTAGTCCTTGATGTTGATGCCATCTATCAGTATTTCACCCTCATCGGCATCATAGAAGCGGCAGATGAGGTTTAAAAGAGTTGTTTTGCCTGAACCTGTAGTTCCCATGATGGCCAGGGTTTCACCTGGATATATTTTCAGATTTATGTCATGAAGTATTT
>JBJFHC010000110.1:0-3768 GCA_051893275.1 Erysipelotrichaceae bacterium
ATCAAGCAGATATGGCGTATATCCATCCATTCTGGAGGCTGTAGTTGGACCGCACGATCCATATATCTCATCTGGCTTACTCTGACTTGGACCTACATAATAGATGGTGGCATCCTTTATATCAAAAGGAATAGACTCCATCATTCTTTTATGAGCTGCATCTCTTGCTGTATAAATATAGCCACTCAAAAGAACTTCTTCACCACATTTCAAAGAAAGACGTGTTTCCTCATCAAGCGGCAGCATCAGCTTTCTCATAACTCAATTACCGCCTTTCTTACCGCATGACAGTTCACATTTATCGCAAAAGGCAAACCGGCAATATGGGTTGGAAAATACTCAACCTTCACACTAAGACAGGTATTATCACCCTTTAATCCAGCTGGACCTATTCCCAGTTTATTAATCATATCCTTAAGCTCGATTTCCAGATTTCTGTATCTCTCATCGCGGTTATATTCTTCTTCTCTGAGCAGGGCCTTCTTGGCCAGATATGCCACCTTGTCAAAACTGCCACCGATACCAATCCCAATGCTAAGTGGCGGACAGGCATTGGCACCCTTTTCCTTTACACAGTTCAAAACTTCTCTTTTAATACCTTCAATCCCTTCTGCAGGATTGAGCATCACAAGTCTTGAAGCATTCTCACTGCCAAAGCCCTTGGCCATACAGTATATTTTTATCTTATCACCAGGTACTATTTCATAGCTGATTAAAGCTGGTGTATTATCCCCTGTATTAATACGTTCAAACAAAGGATCATCAACCACCGATAAACGAAGATAAGAGTCTTTATAAGCCCTTCTAACCGCATCATTTACAGTTTCATTAATATCACCATCGTAGAGATATACTTCCTGACCGATTTCCAGCTTTATAACCGCCATGCCGGTATCCTGACATAAAGGAACACGGTTTTCATATGCTTCCCTTTCATTTTCAATCAGAAGCTCAAGCACCTTCTTTTCCCTTCCGGTACTTGAATCAAAAGCCTTTTCTATCTTATTCCTTATATCAGTTTCATACCTGAAACAAAGCTCACTGAAAGCCTCATATATCTTTTCATTAATTAACCTGACACTTACTTCTCGCATTTGTGTTCAAGCGCATCCTTTTCTTCCTGCTTAATTTCCCAGTGGATTAAGAATGTCAAAGTTGCCCTTAAAAGAATAATACCCGCAACAATTGAAATCTCTTTCCATTCTCTGACTATTACTGTACGCAGAATCTCGCTTCCAAGCTTAAACTCCAGTCCCATCGCCAGGCCCTTGGCTAAAGTAATACGGGTGTCCTCATCATGTCTTAAATATTTCATTAAGCCATAGATACAGGAAACAATAATAATGCCAACACCTACATATTCAAATAACAGAATACCCAGCTGAGTAACATACTCCAATATAAGTTCCAAGCTTTCAATCACAAATTCCATAACTATTTTTCCTTCTAAATTTACTTAATTTATTATACAAAACAAAACTTTTTTATCATAGTAAACGATTACATTTCACTGTATACGTTTTCACAGCTTTACAACTTTTTGAATTGATTTATACTTAAATTGTGGAGGTAAAAAACACATGAAAATATTTGAAAACTTAGTACATGACACATACAGAAACTTCATCGCCGCTAATCCAAATGCTGCGATCCGTGCTGATTTTATAAGAGATAGATGGAACAACAGAGAAAACACCACTGCATTCTTAAACGAGATGGCCTTCATTGCCAACTATGCAGAATTCATTGGCAAGTCCAATGAAGGTGATGAAGCCCTGAATGCTTCAGCTACTGCCAGATTCATCGACAAGCGAGTATTCGGCACAAAAGAAGAAAGACAGAGAATCTTCGAAGAAGTAAGGCTGTCATATTAAAGCTCAGTTAATTCTGAGCTTTTTGTTTGACTTATTTTGACTAATATATATAAAATAGTCAAAAAGGAAACACTATGCCAAAAATTTATTCTGAAAAACAGAAAGAAGAAATAAAACAGAAACTCAAATATGAAGCCAACATACTGATGAAAGAAAAAGGCGTCAAGAAAACAACAGTTGATGAACTGGTAAAAAGAGTCAATATTCCTAAAGGAACCTTCTATCTCTTCTACAGTTCAAAAGAAGAACTGCTGTTTGAAGTATCCCAGGACTATCAGAAAAAGATTGATGAAACAATAAACGCAAAACTATATTCACTCCTCAAAAAAGATAAACCAGAAAATCACATCGAAGAAATCACCCAAATCCTTATGGAAGCTTTAGATATAACCTGCAACTCATGTTTGAAACAGCTTCTGAATCCTGAATCAATGAACCTGATACTGGCAAAACTGCCACAAAGTGTTCTAAACAAACACCTGGAAGAACAGCCAGAACTTCTAAATTATCTAAATACCGACTTAAATCCAGAAACCATCAAAGGAGCCTTCATGATGATTATCTTTGGTGGCATGTACAAAAAAGAAACAGGAGAAGAAAACTGGGAAGACAGCATAAAACTTCTTATTAGAGGACTTGTCTTGCAGCTTATAAAACAAAATGACAATTTATAAATCCATTGAAGGAAAAAACAGAATTCTTAAACTCTATGATAAACAGCTTCAGAAACTGAATACACCTTATAAGGATATTTACCTTTATACCACATATGGCAAAACCCATATCATTGAAACCGGCAATATAAACAAAGAACCGCTTCTTATATTTCATGGTGGCAACTCCACCAGTGCCTATACCCTGTTAAATATTGATTATCTATTTAACGACTTCCATATCTATGCCTTAGATACAATAGGACACCCTGGCAAGAGCGCAGAAGTATCTTTATCACCGAATAATTATGATTATGGCAAATGGGCCAGTGAAGTAATCACTAAGCTGGGATATGAATCAATTGAGTGCTTCTCAGGTTCTTTTGGAGCCGGTATTTTAGCCAAGACAATGTGCGTAGCCCCTGAAAAGATAAAGAAAGCTGTACTTTATGTTCCCTCAGGTATCAGTAATGCCTCACCTTTAAACTGCCTTCCAATGTTAATACCGATGATTATCTACAAAATAACCAATTCAGACAGATGGCTGAAAAAAACACTTATGCCGATGTCAATCAGAGAAGAATATATTGATGATGAATTATTATTAACTTCTAAATTAAGCATAAAATATTCAAAAGTAAAAGCCGGCATGCCCTCTAACGTTGACGGCAAACTTATGAAACAGTGCAGGGCATCCACATTAGTCATGGCAGCTGAAAAAGATATCCTCTTTCCAGGAAACAAGGTGATCGCAAGAGCCAGAGAAATTATAGAAAACTGCGATACTTATCTGCTTAAAGATAGAGGACACATAAATAGCCTTACATCTGAAGAAAAAGAAATAATCCGCTCTTTTCTTGTGGCATAATTAATCTGGGCGATTAACATGAAAAAATACTTGTAACAGCTTCAGCATTTCTTAGCTCCCGCATTTATGCAGTAATATGGCTACTATCATTACCATGATTTCGGCAATGTTTTTAAATACTGGATATTCTTCCAGTCTTTATCCCCTGTCTTTTTGATGTAATACCAGGATTAATTTTTATTATCCAAACAGCCGTATCAGAAATCATCTGGTTTTTGGACCTCACAAAAACTGGACCGCTGATTAATCTTACAGCCTTTATATTATGGTCAATATTAGCCGGCATGCTTTCAAAACGTACAGACAGAATCTGGCTTAAGCTCATTATTATGGAAGCTGTGCTTATTATGATGCGCATATTCATATGCCTTCT
>JBJFHC010000111.1:0-3715 GCA_051893275.1 Erysipelotrichaceae bacterium
TAAATCAACTAAAAGGAGGGCAAAATGAAAAAGTTAAATGTATTATTAGTATGTGGTTCTGGTGCAAGCTCTGGTTTTATGGCTGCCAATATGCGTAAGGCAGCGAAGGAGCTTAACATGGATATGGAAATTAAGGCCAGAAGCGAATCAGAAATTGAAAACTATATTGATGAAATTGATGCTTTGATGGTTGGGCCTCACCTTGCCTATATTCTGGATGATGTTGAAGAATATACCCAGGGAGCTGATGTTAAAGTAATTTTAATGAAGCCGGAATACTATTCAGAACTGGATGGCAGGAAGGCTCTTGAACATTTAATGGAAAATTTTAAATAGGGGAATGATTAAAAGATGAAAAAAATATTAGACTGGATTGAGAATAATCTTACTCCTGCGATGAATAAGATTAATCACAATATTTGGATTGTAACTCTGAAAGATTCAATCAATCAGGTAATGCCACTGATTTTCCTGGGATCAATCTTCTCGCTGCTGACACTGCCTGGCTCGATGTTTAAGTGGTCATGGTGGCCAAAATTCAGTGTTCCACAGGGCTGGACAATGGGAATGATTTCCCTGATGATGGCTTTCCTGATTCCATATAACTTTATGGAAAAGAACAGGCTGAGAAAGTCGAGAATAATTGCGGGTATTGCAGGTCTTATCCTTTATGCCATTACAATTACCCCTCAGCTTGTTGCGGATAATGCGACCGGTTTCTCACATCAGGCCTTTGGTGCCGGCGGTATGTTCATTGCGATATTCACTGGTTTGATTACCGGTTTTATCCTGAAGATGTTTGGTAAGTTCAGCTTCTTCAAAGAGGATTCAAATCTGCCAGATTTTATCAGACAGTGGTTTGATCAGATGCTGCCAATTGCCACCGTGGTTATTCTGGGATGGGTTGTAGTTGGAATTCTAAACTTCGATTTATATAATGTAATCCTGGCAATCTTCAAGCCACTGCAGGGCATTGCGGAAACTTACTGGGGTTTCATTGCACTGATTGTGATCAAGGGTGCTTTATATTCAATGGGTATTTCTGCCTGGGTACTGGTACCAATTACCATGCCAATCATGCTGGCAGGCATTGAAGCCAATATTGCCGGTACAGCATCTAACGTATTTACACCTTCTTTCCAGTATGCATATTATACAATTGGCGGTGGAGGCTGTACACTGGGACTGGCTTTCCTGCTGCTGAGATCCAAGTCAAAGAAGCTTAAATCTTTAGGCAAGGCTGTTGTGGTTCCTTCAATCTTCAATATCAATGAACCACTGGTATTTGGCGCCATTGCCTATAACATTATTCTGATGATTCCAATGGTACTGAACTGCTTCGTGTCTGCTTCGCTGGCCTATCTGTTCACCAGAGTTATTCCATTTGGTGTAATACCTGATATTTTGTTCCAGTTATGGTACTGTCCTTATCCAATCTGTACATGGCTGGCAACCGGTGGTTCAATCACTTCGGTTATTCTGGTTATCGGTATCTTTGTAGTAACCACACTTGTATGGTATCCATTCTTTAAAATATATGAAAATCAGTGTCTGAAAGAGGAACAGCTGGAAGGAGAAAACTAAGATGGTAGAAAAAACAGTTAAATCCGCAATGGATATAATTCTGCATGCCGGGGATGCCCGTCTCAGATGCAAAGAGGCTCTGGATCAGATAGCCGTATTTGACTATAAAGGCGCAAAGGAAAAACTGAAGGAAGCCCAGGAAGAAATCACCAAGGCTCACAAGGTACAGACTGATGCCATTCAGGGCGAAACCCGTGGAGAGGAGTCGGAATATTCGCTGTTATTTGCCCATGCTCAGGATACTTTAATGACCATCTACAGTGAGATTAATATCGCCAGGCAGATGATCAAGGTATTTGAAGCTTACGAAGAAAGAATTGCGAAGCTGGAAAAGGGTAACTGATGATGAAAAGAAATCCTGATGTATTTCCTGAGAACTTTCTCTGGGGTGGTGCACTGGCCGCTAATCAGTGCGAAGGTGCCTATGACGAAGGAGGTAAGGGTCTGTGCATTGCGGATATGATTCCTTACCGTGATATTCCTCTGAGGAAGAAGTCGAACAAAGAAGTCAGCACCCAGGATATCGAAAGACTGTTGAACGATAAAGAAGCAGTCTTTCCAAAAAGAACGGCCATTGATTTCTATCACACCTATAAAGAGGATATTCAACTGCTGGCTGGCACTGGGATGAACAGTTTGAGAATTTCCATCAACTGGGCAAGAATATTTCCGGATGGTGATGAACAGGAACCTAATGAAGAAGGTCTGAAGTTCTATGATGATCTGATTGATGAAATAATCAGTAATGGCATGGAACCAATGGTTACTATCTCTCATTATGAAATGCCTTTGAATCTGGCACTGAAATATAATGGCTGGTATAACCGTAAGACTATTGAATTCTTTGATAGATATTGTGAAGTATTATTTGAAAGATATAAGGATAAGGTTAAATACTGGATCCTGGTCAATCAGATGAATCTGATTCATCACGAATCTTTCAATCACCTGGGTATTCCAAGTGATAAAGTTGAGAATCTTAAAGAAGCTAAGCAGCAGGGCCTGCATAATGAGCTGGTAGCCTGTGCCAAAGCTATCGGCATCGGCAAGAAAATCAACAGCGATATGCAGATAGGCATGATGTCATACTACCAGAATCCATATCCTGAAACTCCAAGTTCCGAAGATATCCTGGCAGCACTCAAAATATCTCAGATGGAATACTTTGTCTCCGATGTATTGGCCAAGGGTATCTATCCAAACTATGCCTATAGATACTATGAGGATAATGGCTTTGAAATTGAGATTACCGAAGATGATCTCAATGAATTCACAAAGAATCGGGTAGATTTTATCAGCTTCTCATACTATGCCACCAAGACTACCAATGCCAAAATCTATAACACCGAAAAAAATCGAAACTTTAATCCGATGTTAAAGACCAATGAATGGGGCTGGGGTATTGATCCGGTAGGCTTAAGAGTAGCCTTGAATGAGTATTATGACCGTTATCAGCTTCCTGTCTATATCACTGAAAATGGAATGGGATTTATCGAAGAATTAAACGATGAAAAGACTATTCATGATGACTATCGAATTGATTTCCTGAAGCAGCATATCGAACAGACAAAAGAGGCAATCAAAGACGGTGTTGATGTAAGAGGCTACTATGCCTGGGGTCCAATCGACATCGTGAGCTGTTCATCAAGTGAAATGAAGAAGCGTTATGGCTTTATCTATGTTGATATTGATGACTTCGGAAACGGAAGCGGAAAGCGTTACATCAAGGACAGCTATTACTGGTATAAGAAAGTAACAGCTTCCAATGGTGAAGAGCTCTAATATCTAATTAGCTTACAGCAGCGTAATCCTTATGTACTCCCTTTATATGGCTTTAAGCTGAATACTTTAAAAATGGGCTGTTACAAAATAGCTAAATCACTTAGCTAGGGCGTAACGCCCTTTTTTGATTTGAATGGAAAAAGGCATAAAAACGCCTAAGTAGTGCTTCTTAAGCGTAGTAAATAGTACAATTTTTATTTAGTTACAAAAGGTGCAATTAATTATTTATAAAATACTCAAAAAGGTGCAAATAATAGCTTTAAAAAATGTCTAATAAGTGTAATTAATGACTCAAAAAATATATAATAAAGTGAAATTAATTATATAATACCTTTGAAAAGAGGTATTT
>JBJFHC010000112.1:0-3710 GCA_051893275.1 Erysipelotrichaceae bacterium
AATACAGCATAGACATATTCAAGGTCTTACCAAATCTTCTGGGTCTTGTATATAAGGTGGTCTTCTGGTCCAATATTTCCTTTATGAAATCTGTCTTGTCTACATAAAGATAGTTTCCTTTTACAAGTTTTCTAAAATCATCTTCCATAATTATTTTCCTTGCCATATTATCCTCCTTTGTTTCCTATATTATATCTTATAATTTATGTATGATTTCATTTAATAGAAAACTATACCTTGTGAATAAAATCTAAATTTTAAAGATTATGCATTTTATAAAAGTGCATGATGTGTTTAAAACCAATCATAATGATTAGTTTTGAATTTGAAAGATAAAGACTTAGAATAACCTGAATACATCCTTAAACAGACAGTATTTCTCCAGAAGCAGTTCATTGCTTAATAGTTTAAGTGGAAATCTTGATCCGCATGTATCGACATTTATTCCCTGTTTTATGCATAATAATCGCGCTCTAAGACAGTGGTAAGAGCTGCTTATAAGCAGAATATTATCATTATTATTTAAGAAGACTCTGGCATTTTCAATGTTTTCAATAGTTGTAGCTGAACTGTCTTCCTTGATGATTTTTGAGCTGTCTATGCCCTTCTCTAAAAGATATTTTTCCATAAGTTCAGCTTCAGTAATGGTATTTGATTCACTTAAACCGCCACACAATATGATTTTTGCGGCTGGATAAAGTTTTGCCTTTTCAGTTAACAGATTTAATCTGTATCTTAAAGTGTCATTCATCTGATTGTTTTTAAGTACATAGCCAAGACAGATAAGTACATCATAGTTACTGCATCTTTTCTTGTTGGACAGCAACATTACAGTAAAAGATAATATAACTTGAATAACAAGCGCAACAGAAAGAATAATAGGATCAATTAAAAACGTAATCAGTTCCAGTATCAGAATCTGAGCCCACTTCTTAAAGAAAAACTGTCTATTATAAAAAGACAGCATGTAAAAGAAATGATAGATAATAAATATAATATCAAAACAAATGACCATACTATTTAACATAGACAGTATGACGTTCAACACTTATTTCACCAGTTTCATCATCAAAATTTACGATTGCGTAACAGGGATCAGACATGTCACGGTTATAGAAAGTCGAACCTGGATTTACCAGATGAACATCGCCATTTTGAAGATTGAGGAAAGAATGAGTATGACCATAGAACACCACGTCGCAGTCTTCCTTCTTGGCGGCTTTGGTAAGCTCGGAAATATTGGAATAATAAAGATTGCCATGAGTAATAAAAATATTGTGATGTTTTGTTTCTACAACTCTGTATTTAGGAAAAGAATAGTCGTAGTCATTGTTGCCTCTGACGGAGGCAAAAGGCATCAGTCTGTCCTTGGTAAACTCACTGTCACCACAGTGCAGATAAAGATCTGCTCCTGGATGTCTGGCTAAAATTATATCAAGGGATTTTCTGTCACCATGATTGTCTGAGCATAATACTATTTGCATCTTAATAAAAAATCCTTTCCCTTTATAACTTCTTCTTTACTTAAACCATCAAAACCGGTCTGTCTTAGGGCTTCATAAGAACCAATAGCCACACAGTTTGAAAGATTAAGCGATCTGGCATCTTTTACCATTGGCAGTCTATAACATTCATCCAGATGATCTTTCAGTATTTGTTTATCTATTCCGGTTGATTCTTTGCCAAATACCAGATAGATGTTTTCTTCATTCTTGTCAAATACGCATTCATCAAAAGACTTCAGGGCATATCTGGTAAAGAAGACAAACTGACCTTGAGAATGGCTTTTCAGGAATGTTTCATAATCAGGATATATGGTATATTCTACTTCGTTGATATAGTCCATATGAGCCCTTTTGAGATACTTGTCTTCAAAAGAAAAACCAAGAGGTTCTATCAGATGAAGCTTCATATTGAAAGCCATACAGGTACGCATTATATTGCCGGTATTGGCAGGTATTTCAGGTTCATAAAGTACTACATTAAGCATTTATTTTTCTCCTAAGATATTTAAACAGAAAATAATAGATAATTACCGCTATTACTACAAAAATAATGATTCTGGTAACCAGGGCAAAAAAGAATTCCTCTGGCACAATATTGATCAGAATATCCGTTCTGGGATCTAAAAGCCATAAATCATTCATCGGAAAGAAAACTTCATGGAAATAGGTCCAGAACATATTGAAATCAATCAGACAGAAAAGCCCTATAAACAAGAATATCATACCAAAAAAGACCAGCGATTTGTTGTAGGAATTACTGATAATGTTAAAGCTTTTATTAAATATAAGGTATATTAATGTAATCAATGAAACAACAGCGCAGATATTTCTGACCATAATGGCTCTTTCATACAGGTTTCTTACATCAACCATATGATCTTTTTCCCGCTGATTAAATATTTCTCTTGTCTTGCCATTTACATCAGCTTCAACAAACATGTCATCATTTTCATGCTGCAGATAGCCTAAAAGTACATCAGTTATTTTATCCAGCTCATCCTGAGTTACACCAATATCTTCAGCTATTTCATGTTTTGCCTGCTGAGCGGAATAGAACTTTCTATCAAAGCAGTTGTAATCCACAATTGTAAGCAGAGTGGCAATAATCAGACAAAAAGAAAAAAGACAGGCTAATAATTTATTCAGCTTTGACATATTCAGCCCACTTTCTTAAAGCCAGTGAACGATGAGAAAGCTGATTTTTTTCTTCAGGGCTCAGTTCGCTTGTAGTTTTACCAAGTTCTCTAAGAAAGAAAATAGGATCATAGCCAAAGCCATGTTCACCTCTTATTGATTCAGCTATTTCACCCTTTAAGATACCTTCAAATGTTTCTTCGGTATTTTCCCTGATATAGGCAATTACACAATGGAATCTTGCTTCTCTGTCACTTTCATTTTCCATACCCTTCAATATCCAGCTGTTCTTTTCAAAATAAGAATAGTTCTGCATAAAACGGGCTGAATAAATGCCAGGGAACTCATTAAAGAAATGAATCGTCAGACCTGAATCATCCGCAATAGTAGGCAGATGATATTTATTAAACCAGTATCTGGCCTTAATCAGGGCATTGTCTTTAAAGGATTTACCATCTTCTATCGGTTCATCATGGTCATCAAAAGATGCCGGACAGATAAGTTCTCTTTCAATACCATAGATTTTTAAGATATCTCTTATTTCTTCCAGCTTATGGGCGTTGGAAGTAGCCACAAACAGTTTTTCCATTTTTAATCCACCACAAAATTTTCAATTATCTTTTCTACCAGCGGATGTCTTACAACATCGCTTTTTTCAAATTCATTAAAGGAAATGCCTTTAATATTTCTGAGTTTCTCACTGGCAACTTTTAGACCAGACTTTGTTCTGCTTAAATTGAGATCTATCTGGCTCAGATCGCCGTTTACTACCATCTTAGAGTTTCGGCCAAGACGTGTCAGGAACATGAGCATCTGGCCAGGTGTAGTATTCTGGGCTTCATCCAGAATGACAAAGGCATCATTAAGGGTTCTTCCGCGCATATAGGCCAGAGGTATTATTTCAATCTGATTTTTTTCGAGCATTTTATTGACATTTTCATCACCCATTATTTCATAGAGGGCATCATAAAGCGGCATAAGATAGGGATCAACTTTTTCCTTAAGATCACCAGGCAGAAAGCCTAATGACTCCCCTGCTTCAACTGCCGGACGCGTTAAAATGATTCTCGA
>JBJFHC010000113.1:0-3707 GCA_051893275.1 Erysipelotrichaceae bacterium
CATATGGTGTTTTTCAAAACGATGATATCTCTTGTCGTTGCAATTATATTTGGTGTAATTCCCTTGTTCTTTGGAAAAAATAAGTAAGCCAAGTCCAATAAGTCGAATAGAAGCAAGGTTTTCGAACCCTGCTTTTTTAGTGGTCAGAAGCCTTGTGCAAAGTTATAACCTCAACGCAACAAAATAGTTATTATTTTATCATTATAAAGCCAGAATATGCCTCAACCATCAATGGATTTAGGCATCCCCAAAAAAGAAAAAGCTTTTACCTTTTTGTAAAAAAGTGAGGAATTTTTCGATATTTCTACAATAATAATATGGAGGTGAAAAATGACTATTGAAAACAACACCGTAACTGATCTGAAAGATGAATACGATAAGACCTTTGATCATTCTGTGAGATTCATACTTCAAGACCCTTATATACAGTCATTACTGTTAAAGGATTTCTGCAAGGAAGTAAAAAATATGGATATTGTAGATATAGAATCGCTTTTAAGGCTTGATACCAAGGGCAATAATCATTCACGAATTGAACTTATAGATGGTCTAAGCAAGATACAGGGGCTTATCGAACGAGACTCAGACTTTGTCTATCGAATAGATTTAGATGATTCGCATTTCTTTGTTGATATAGAAGCTCAAAGAAACTATCTTAATGTCCGAAACATTTATCTAAGAGGCCAGGACTACTGCAAAAGAATTAATGTGTCTGAGCAGATAAGAAACAAAGGTATAGAACTATCCTTCCTTAGCAAGGTCTACTGTTTCTTTATCTGTTTCTTTGATTCTTCAAACGATGAAGAAGTAATTTTCTATAAAGGTTCAAAATCAACCAAAGAAGATGAAAACTACATACCGGCTGATGGCAGCATGTTTGAGGTAATCCACATTAATCTTAATAAACCATTTGAAGAATTAAAGTATGCATCAGTGAAACTATTATGGATTTTGTTTCACTATCCGATGCCCTATGATGATAGAATAAGGATGTTGAAACAAGAACTGAATATTGAACTCGAAGAAGAAAGCAGAGAGGAGACAAAGAAAATGTGTGACTATTTAAACAAAATTGCCATCGACAATCGGAATACAGGGAGAAATGAAGGTATAACTGAGGGTATTGAAATAGGAATAGACAAGGGTATTCTTATCAATTTAAATCGAAATATCAAAACCCTAATGAAGAAGGGTTACTCTTTTGACGAAGTATGTGATTTTCTGGAACTGGACAGTGATACCAGAAAAGAGCTTATCAATACCGGTGAATTCTATCTTAACTGAATATAAAGAGCTTATGCAGAATACTCCTATTATGCATAAGCTCGATATACTACTTTTTAATATGTTTGATTCTTTCAGCCTTTTCCAGCAGATTCTTTAAATGATCATTCATTGGAATATCAGTTTTAAATGGATTAAAGAAATGATACTTCAACTTATTTTCCTCATGCCTCTGTTTAATTTCCAGCTTTAATAAATCAAGCTGCACAATGACATCGTTATCCACAGCGAACTGTTTAAACTTCTTGTTAAGTTCTAAGGCATTAGCCACATCAAGAATAAAGATGCCAAAGAACATGCCGATAAAAAATGAGAATGCCAGATTATTAGACAGCCAGATAAGGGCATCTATGATATAAGGATTAATCAGAAAATAATACATCATTGATAATAACAGCCAGGCAACAGAGAATTTAGGACAGATAACACCTTCTATATTGCCCCATTCATTAGAATAATCCCACAGTCTTTCATGAGATACCTTAAGACAGTACATGCCAACCAGATACTCAATAAGTGTCATCATGATGCCCATAATTAATATTTTGATCAAATCACTATCAATGTTCAAAGAAGCAATCAAATAAAGAACACATAGACCACTGCCATATAAGGGAAGATATGGACCAGTACAGAAACCGGGATTTATCCATTTATGTTCAGGATTATTCTTAGAAAAGAATTTTCTAAAGAATACTTCCAGTACCCAGCCAAAAGTTGAACCAATAAAGAAAAGAAAGGCCAGTATCAGAAACTTATTCATTGTCCACCCTGTAGTTAGTCTTTAAAGAAATGACTTTTTCTTCTTTTCTTTCAGCTTCTTCATATACTGGTTCTTCTGCCTTTTCTATCTTCTTTTCTGACTTCTTGGTTTTCTTCCTGTCATCACCAAAACTCAACAGATCTTTTGATTCATCAACATAGGAAATACCAGTACCTGGTACAGTAATGGTCTTTCTGTATTTGCCATTGGCGGTCCTTGTAACTCTAAAACCCTTGACGCCAGCTGAGAAGCCAACACCTGATTTAGATAGATTTACTTTGAAATGTTTGCCGATGTTTATACTTTTCCGGATTCTTAAGCCCATAATATTTTTACCTCAATTCCACTTTATTTTACTATACAATGATTATATGGAGGCTAAATATGTTCATGCATAAAGACATCAATGAATATCTCAAAGAAAAAGAAAACAACACCATTCTTCTTGATGTAAGGACAAAAGAAGAATATGAAGAAGGACATATACCAGGTTCCATTAACATAGAACTTGACTATATTGATACAGTAACAGAAGTAATCAAAGATTCAGAAGCAAAAATCTATCTCTATTGCCGCTCAGGACACAGAAGCGGCATTGCCTTAAACAGAATGAAAGAACTGGGCTATACAGATCTGACCAATATCGGTGGCATTATGCACTACAGAGGTGAAATAGAATGAAAAAAATATTAATTATTTTATCTGTGTTCCTACTGCTTACAGCCTGCGGAAACAGAGAAGAAGAGAAAGAAACACCTGTGCAGAGTAATAATACAGCCAATAAAACAGAGGCAGTTCTATATATTGGAACTGAAGGAAACTTCAAAGAATATGCAGTAGAGATTGATTCCCTTACACCAGAAAACCTGGTTAAGGCTATGAGCGAACTTACCGGCTGGAATCTTGATCTGGCTGAAGATATCACAACCGGCAAGGGTGGTATGTCAGTATGTCTGTCTAATGATTCTGCATTGTTTATGGGCCCACCCGATCCTCAAAAGGAGGAGTTCCATATGTTTGACGCAGAAACTCTATGTCACACCATCCTCGACAGCATCAAGAAAACCCTTCAGGAAAACTTTGTCTATGAAGGTGGAGATCCTGATTCTATTGACATCTATTTCTATATGGAAGGTGAAAAGCCACTCACCCTGGAAAATCTGGGAATTAGTTGGTCACTTGAAGAACCTTATTCATGGGAAGCAGGAAAGTAAAGTTTGTTTTCAGACAGAATCTCAATGATTCTGTCTTTTTTATTTATATTAAACTTAAAATTAACTGAATCATTGATTATTATCAGCAGCTCTTCGTTATCTACAACTTTAATATTTATTTCTTCCCATCTGTAGAACTGTTTACCTTTAAAACACAGGATGACTCCATCTTTACATACTCCCTGTTTAGCAATATCCAGAACAATGAATGCCGACATGAACATGGCAATAAACCAATTTAACAGATCTTCATTAAATTTGTACACAAATGTCAGTATCAGAATATTAGCCACAATTATCAGTATTATATCTTGTATTGTTAAGTCCTTATGGATTTCAGTAAGGCAATAATATTTCAACTCATTTAATGTTAGAGAGATTATAATCAGCGCAATTATATATTTCATTACTCAATATATATTTTTGATGCAGCTGCCAGATCACTG
>JBJFHC010000114.1:0-3694 GCA_051893275.1 Erysipelotrichaceae bacterium
GCCTCGATGTTAAGACTGCGTATGCCATGTGGCGAAGTAGACAAGGAAAAGCTGAAGTTTGTGACGGAAACATTCACAAAGCACGGTGTTAAGAGATGTCATTTTACAACCTGTCAGACCATACAGCTGCACGATCTCACCAAGGAACAGCTCTATCCTATAATGGATGAAGCCTTAGATAACGGTATCATCTTTATGGGAGGTGGTGGCGATTTCCCAAGAAATGTCATGTGCTCACCTTTATCAGGTGTTGAAGAAGATGAATATTTTGATGTAATGCCTTATGCCAAAGCAGCATCTGATTATTTATTAACCCTGGTAAAAGCTGAAAAGATGCCAAGAAAACTCAAGGTATGTTTCTCAAACTCCAAAAAGAATCTGCCGCATGCCACTTTCAGAGATCTGGGCTTTGCAGCCAATGAAAAAGGACTGTTTGATGTTTACTGTTGCGGCGGTTTAGGCAATAATCCACGTTTTGGTGTAAAGGTAGCTGAAGATGTTAATCCTGAAGATATACTCTACTATGTTAAGGCCATGCGTGACATGTTCCTTAAACACGGCAACTATGAAAACCGTGCCAAGGCCCGTACCAGATATATGGTTGAAGCGCTGGGTGGCGAAGATAATTTAAGAAGTACTTTTAATGAGTTCCTTAAAGAGGCATTAAAATCCGACTTAAAGATTTCAGTTGAAAAAACAGATATTAACAAAACAGGTGATTCAGAAATCTCTGGCTTATTTATCACTCCACAGAAACAGAAAGGCCTGTATGCCTACATGTATCATCCAAAGGGCGGTATACCAGATATCAATGTCATGATTAATCTTTATAACGCCATTAAAGATATGGATGATGTCAAGTTAAGACTCTGCCCAGATGAATCATGTTACATTATTAATCTGACAGCTGATGAGCTTCTTAAAGTAAAAGAAGTCCTTACTGACAATGCCACAAACGAATTTGAAACATCAGTATCCTGCATTGGTTCTTCAACCTGTCAGGTAGGCTTAAGAGATTCTCAGGCTCTGCTTACAAAGTGTATTTCTGCCGTTAAGGAAGCTGGAATTAATTCACTGCCACAGATTCATATCTCTGGCTGTCCATCATCATGCGGTACTCATCAGATTGGAAAACTTGGCTTCAGAGGCCATACCAAGGTAATAGATAAAGTACCTCAGGTTGCCTTCATGTTCTATGCCGGCGGCAATGACATTCAGGGAAAAGAAACCATGGGAAAAGAAGTTGGTGTAATGCTGGAAAAAGATATTCCAGATTTCCTGATTGAACTTGGAAAAGCTGTTGAAGCTTCCAACCTTTCATTTGATGAATGGTATACTATTGAAAAAGCTGAAGAAATTGCCAAAAAGTATCTATAAAAATTGAGGAATAAAATTCCTCAATTTTTTATTGGCATAGCCTCTTTTTTCAATATACCATCCAGCTTATCATAGCCAATACCAATGGTATATTCGTTTTCTTTAAATAAGAATATCTCCAGATTATCCTTAAAGAACACAATACTGTCTTCGTTAAGTTCTTCCCTTAAAACATTCTCCAGCTCACTGCCCTCAATGTTCATCGCCGTAACCAGCCGGTTAAGCAGTTCTTCCTCTTCAAGTTCAAAAAGATCAAGTTTATTTACCAGTTCCCCGCTTTCCCTGTCAAAAGCCAGGCAGAGATGATCATTAAAGGCATTAACTCCATCCAGAGGATCTAAAGCATCAGCTGAAAAATAAATATACTTTTCAGATTCGGCTGAAGACATAATCGTTACATCACAAAGAAAAGTATTGAAGTTTTCATTATCCTCCATATAGTAACGATAGGCACTTCCAAGCTCTTCTTGTTCATCAAAAAACTTAAGATTATGACAATACTCTATTATCTTATCCTTAGCTTCATCACTTAAACTTTCAAAACCATCATAACCGATAATATAGATACCATCCGGTCCCTTTACATCCATTATTCTTAATAATTCTGTATCTTCATAATAATAGGCATCATAACCCTTAAAACGCCATTTCTCTATTCTGTTTTCATCCCTTAACTTGATATATTCTTCAAAGAAACCATCAACAGTTATCCTTTCGGCTGTATAGACTGATGAAAGCCATTTTTCATAATCAACAGTCACGATATAGTCTCCATCTAATATATCATTTATCTTTATATTCTCATCAGGACTTATGAAAACAGTATTTTCATTAATCCCAAAAGATCTTTCTATTCCTTCTTCATCCACAATAGAAAAAGTTTCTTTTTCATCGCTCCCAGATACTTTTCCCTTTATGATTCCTTCTCTTTTACAGCCACATAAACTGAACATTAATAATATAATCAGTACAATTTTCTTCATAACATAATGATAGCATAAATAGACAAAACCCGAGGCTTGGGGATTCCTCGGGTTTTTTGAAAGGGTTTCTTTCTATTAATATTATAAGGGGATAAAGTTTTTCAGTGTTTTGGGGAATTTTACACTGGCAGATTTCTTATCTGCATATTTATAATACAAAATCACTGTGTACTTTATCTGAAAAGATTGTGGCAAATTATGTTAAATTTATCACTCGATTATCACTCATTAAAACTTATAAAGCCAGCTGGAAGGTACCAGGAAGGTATAAGGAGCCGTAACAATGGCGAATGTCAGTGAAAGCTTAAACCTTAAATCTTTATCCACTTTCTTAAAAGTAAAGTAATAGTTAAAGACAAAGATCATAACAGCTGCGATTAATAAACCCAGCAAAGTGATATAAAGCTCATCACCCATCTTTCCAATATCGAGTACCATCATCATTAACAGCATTATCGCTGAACCAATCACATCACTTAACATCCCAAACAGAAAGATTTTTATTATATGTTTCTTATAGAAATCCTTCTTTTCAATAATCTTTAAAACATTCATGCATACAAGAAGCACCAGCGAATCAATAATGAAGTTACCAGGTATAACCACAAGCCAGGAAACCGGTATCATCATCAGCATCCACAGGGGAAACAGAACATTATAAAGTTTAATACTTCCTTTTTTCATATGTCATTATTCCTTTCGATATATACCATGTTAACATACAGCTCTATTCTTTTATTTTCATAATGTGGAAAACTTCCATACAACAGTTTTTATATTTAAAACTGCCCTGTTTATCATACAAATCAGCCTTTAAGGCTGCTTAACTGTCAAATATCCTGTTTATCTTTGGCACATCTTTTAATTAGCCTCATATTAGCCTCAATTAGCATCATTATTAGCCTCATAAACATTGTTTTCAGACCGTTGAGACATGCACTTGTCTGTTACCGGCAAAAAGGCGGTACTATCAATAGTAAACTTTCACTTTAAGACAAATTCTTCGCAGTACCTGTTATTATATTTTTATATATCGCCGCATTGTAAGAACTTTGTCATACTGTTTTTTATATTCTAAGACTAAATAAACTAAGGAGTATTTTTATTATGAAAACAATTGAACAGTTTTATGCAGAAGTAAAAGACAACAAAGAACTTATGAAAGCCTTCCAGGAAGCTATAGACAATAATACGGTTGAAGCCTTTCTTTTAGAACAACAGGTAGATGCCTCTTTACAGGAATTAGAAGCTTTCGGCAAGACAAAAAGTAGAGTGCTGTCTGACGATGAACTTAAACATGTAGATGGTGGAATAATGGTTGACAGGGATGGCAA
>JBJFHC010000115.1:0-3693 GCA_051893275.1 Erysipelotrichaceae bacterium
TGAAAGAGAATAGAGTAGGTGCTCACTTCTACTGGCTGGTGGATGATGAAAGAGATTACTTTATTGGCGAAGTATCTATCAGACACAGACTGAATGAGTCACTGGAAAGATATGGTGGTCATATTGGCTATGGCATAAGATGCAGTGAGTGGAATAAGGGCTATGGTACTTTATTGCTGAAGTATGCGCTGGAGAAAGCTTTTGAACTTGGTTTAGATAGTATTCTTATTACCTGTGATGATGACAATATAGGTTCATATCGGGTAATGGAGAAAAATGGTTTTAAGCTAAGGGATAAAGTTGAAAACAATATCAATGGTAAAGCTATACTTACCCGAAGATATGTGCTCTGCAAGCAGGACTTGCGTGATTAATTTGTCTTCTATAGTTAAACTGAAGATGTGAGGTATAGGACATATGGAGTTTAAAGAACAGATTAAGGAAATAAGAAAGAAGGAAGGTTTGACTCAGGAGGAACTGGCACTTAAGTTAAATGTAACCAGACAGGCTGTCTCTAACTGGGAAACGGGTAAGAATCTTCCGGATATTGAGATTCTGATTAGTATTTCCAGTGTCTTTAATATCTCTCTTGATCAGTTAATTAAAGGAGACAATATGGAGAAGAAATTAATTAAGGATGGAAGTGATACAAGAAGAGCCAGATATAATATGGTGATGGTTATTATTGGTGCCTTTCTGTTGTGTATGGGTGTCATGATGATAGTAATTAAGGGATTATCGGTGGAATATATTGATGCGGAAGGTTTTCTGCATGAAAACTTTTTCCTTCTGCCAATCGGGTTTTTCTGTATGCTCTGTGGTTTTCTGTCTTTTATCGGGGCAGGTATTGGCTATGCCAAGGGGATTTTTAAGAAATGAGTGACTATCTTAAACTGTGGGAATATATAGTTCAAAGAAATGAGGATGTTTTAAAACTATCATTTGATGAAATAGAAAAGATTAGTGGAACCAAGCTTAATCATAGTTTTCTTAATCATAAGAAAGAGCTGCTGGAATATGGCTTTGAGGTCAAGAAGATTTCCATGAAGAATAAAGATATCATTTTTATCAGGAAATCGTATTAAAGTATTTAAAAAAGAATAATAATATCGTATTATTAAATCAGGTGGGGTTTATAAAAGAATATTTCATAAAGTCTTGTGTGAGATATTCTTTTTTCTATGCCTGGAAGGAGGAAAAAGATAATGGGCATATATTATGATTATTATCTGGAGAAGAAAGAGGAAGATGGCTGGCACCAGCTTAGGAGCTTAGAAGATCAAAGTACGATGATTTATAATCATCGGTCATATGGCTACGAGTTTGTTGGTGAATATGAAATATGTGAGCTGTCATTTAATGATTATTGTGTTGAAGCTAAGGAAATGTATGTTGAGAAATATGAGCAGGCAAAAAAGAGTAATGTCCTAGGTTTTGTCTATCCTCGATATTGTGAGCTTAGTATTGAACTTATGTTTCAGGATTTTGATAAGGGTATTCATGAGTATGCTGGAATTATTAAGAAGAATGATTGTTTAAAGATTGAGAGAAACCCAGAATATATTCCGGATATGATTGATGAGACTGAATTTATTAAACTGCCAGAAGGGATTAAGGAAAACTATATCTTCTATGCCTGGGACAGTCCCTGGAGTGAATATGGTCACATCTATAATCTGGTTCCTATAATCAGGGATATGCTTAAGTATTATGATTTGACTGTTAAGGATGTAAGGCTAATATGCAGTAAGGGATGAACAGGCAATGAAAAAGGAGGTCGACTGACCTCCTTAGTAATTATCAAGAAAGTTTATGCTTATTCAGCTTTGCCTGCAGAACCAAATGCAGCCATTAATTCCTTAGTCTTGGCAACGATTGCTTCAGCACCTGGTTTTAATAACTTACGAGGGTCATAACCCTTGCCTTCCTGATCCTTGCCGGCTTCGATGTAAGCTCTGGTAGCTGCAGCGAATACTAACTGCAGTTCAGTGTTAACGTTAATCTTAGATACACCAAGAGTGATAGCCTTTGAAGTCTGCTCGAATGGAATACCTGAACCACCATGTAATACTAGTGGCTTGCCTTCAACTGCTGTGTTGATTTCGTCTAATCTTTCGAAGTTCAGACCAGCCCAGTTTGCAGGATACTTACCATGGATGTTACCGATACCGCAAGCTAAGAAGTCAACGCCTAAACCTGCAACCAGTGCACATTCCTTTGGATCAGCCAGTTCACCGTTTGAAGCTACACCGTCTTCAACACCGCCGATACCACCAACTTCACATTCAACAGATACACCCTTTGAATGAGCAAGTTCAATGATTTCCTTTGACTTTTCAACGTTTTCTTCGATTGGGTAATGAGAACCATCAAACATTACTGATGTGAAACCAGCTTCGATACAAGCCTTGGCACCGTCATATGTACCATGGTCTAAGTGTAAAGCTACTGGTACAGTAATCTTCATTGAATCATGAAGGTCCTTAACCATATCAGCTACCATCTTGTAGCCACCCATATACTTAGCTGCACCTTCAGAAGCCTGGATGATTACTGGAGACTTTGATTCTTCAGCAGCCTGTAAAATACACTTTGTCCATTCTAGATTGTTTGTGTTAAAAGCGCCGATGGCATAATGTCCTTCATGAGCTTTTTCAATCATTTCTTTTGCTGAAACTAACATTTTTAAAACTTCCTCCTATATATTAGTTGTGTCTTAATTATACTTCAATATGCCTTTGTTTGCGAAGTTTTTCACAGTATAGTTTTTACTCAAATTAATTTGACTCAAAAAAATTTGAGTAAAAAGTATAGTGTTATCAGAAAGGATTAGTCTATGTTTAATGTAAGAGAAAGAGAGTTAAAAGAAATCGAGTATTATCTAAGTACGCCCGGGTTTGAGTACATCTTTATTCATGGCCAAAGACATATGGCAAAGACAAGTCTGATAGACAGGGTGACAGGGAAGATAATCAGATATGAATGTATTCTGTCTTATACCAATCTGGATAATTTAAGTAAATGTGTAATTGATTATTTTAAAGAAGATTTAACAGATTATGTATTTGACAGTTTTAAAAGTCTGTTTCAATATGTCTTCGATAAGTCAATTGAAGAGTCTTTTGTGCTGATACTGGATAATGTTCTATCTCTTGGTTGCATAGAGCTTATTCAAGAATTCGTCATTAAATATAGAGACAGGTCAAAGATGAAGCTTATTATGACAGATAAGAAGTTAGTTAAAGACGATTCTTTCATTAATCACATTATTCATCTGAATGAGCTGGACTTTGAAACATCATCGCTGTTTTATCCAGAGTATTCTTTAAACGACAGGCTAAAGTTTTATTCGGTATTTGGTGGCAATCCTTTCTTTAATTCATTGATAGATGTAAACAAAACTGCAGATGAAAACATTATAGAACTGGCAGTTAAGAGGGACAGTTATCTTGAATATGAAGTAAATATAATACTGCAGTACAAGACAAGGAATGTATCAATGATGAATTCAATATTAAGCTTTCTTGCCTCAGGGAATAGAAGGTATAGTGAGATTGAAGAGTATTTTTCAGGCTATAGAGTTGATTACTATCTAAAGAAGCTGATAGAAATGGAAATAATTGAGAAGAGTAAGGATGGATATGTTATAAGTAATAAACCTTTCTGTTTCTATTATCGTTATGTATTCAATAA
>JBJFHC010000116.1:0-3675 GCA_051893275.1 Erysipelotrichaceae bacterium
GATAGACAGGTTTTGTTAGGAAATCTGTCATTTCTTACATCTTTAATCAGAGTATTTAAACTGTTAATGTTAATGTTATCCGAAAGCATTTTTAAATCATATATGTGCCTTGACTGACGCAGTTCTTCTTTTCTTAGATAATAATCACATAGCGCAAAAACTTTATCGACAAAAGTTCGTTCAAGAGATTGAACTATTATATTGAATGGCTGTAAATCAAAATTGATCACAATGTTCTGGTATCCAGAGGTTCTTAAATATTGTTCAACAATTGAATGCACAGGTTTGATGGTATCAGGATATGCCTTTTGTATGAAAACCATTTCTAATTTGACAAAGTCTTTTAATGCATCGTTTGAAAATATATGAGGATACTGTATATTGTAACAGTTATAAGTACCGTGGCTATGCTTTTCTACCTGATTACGATTATCTATTATGAAGCCTAAAGAATCACAAACTCTAATAACCGCTTTGTTGGCGTTTCTTTTATTGCTTTGAGTGAAGTGAGTTGTATCTAAAGATAAATCGATATCTTCAGAAAAACGATTAATGACATTAAAACACTTTGATAAACAAGTACCACCTTTAAATAGAATACCAGGAATTTGAGTGTTAAGTTCTTTTAATATCAAAGTTACATAATAATCTTTCTCAATGATTGCTGGATGAATTTTTAAATGATTTGATGCTGCGGTTATAACATCAATGAATTCTTGTTTATTTTTATGTAATTTCATTTAAAATGCCACTCCTTATCACATTTTTGGAAGTATACGAAGGAAAATATAAAGCCATTTGAGATATTTTTTCTTTCGTTATTTCATATTCCTTTATATAATCTTTAATCAATTGAACAGTAAGGTCATCAAAAATATCTCTTGGATCAATTTCTGTGAACAGCTGCAGAAGAGTATATTCCGGGAAGTTGTCTGAGTTTATTTCACATCTGGATTTTCTTATGATAAATTCTTTTCCGTTAATATATACTATACGTTTCCTGGTGGCTTCTTTGTTTGTAACTATTTCAATAACGTTCGGCATCTGGGTGGTTATCTGAAACCTATTCAATAACGAAAGACCCGAATTAATGCCATAGACATTCTGTTTATCTTTTACATATTTTCTTTCAGCTACTTTTTCTGGGTATAATGTAGACTCTCCGAAAATGGTGTTGTGAGGAATATAATACACACCTCTTGTATAAAGTTTAAGAAGACTGTTTTCTTCTGATTCTTTGATAAGTCTGAAAACATATGCTCTGGTATATTCTTTAAAAAGAGAGATAATCTCTTCTGCAAAAATAGGGTTATCCAAACCAAATTCGTCTTTTAATCGGCTTGTAAAATCATTTAGTATTTTCATGTATTTAGTATACTAATTTATACATAAAAGGGCAAATAAAATATCCTAATGTAAAGGCGCTTATATCATAAGCGCCAGTAATCAGGGAATACATATTTTACATTATTAATATATCAGGATATACAATCTGTTTATGACAAACAATTTCCTTAACGATAAGGAAAAAACTGATACAATTTAAAAGATGTATAAAGAAGACAGATACAGAATAAGTGATATAGCTGAGGAACTTGGTTTAAGTACTGCCACAGTTTCCAATGTCCTTAACGGTAAACTTCATAAGGTTTCTAAGGAAACGGCAATGAGGGTATGGAAACTCATTGAGGAAAAGGGGTATCTTCCAGGCAAGGCTGATATACTGCTGGGACTCAATGACAGTCAGATTATCGGTATTTTTATTGATGATCATCTAAAGTATGAGGGCAGGGTTCTGGAGGACCCCTTTATCAGTTCCTGTGTTAATGGTTTTGTCTACGAAATAGAGAATAAGGGTTATGTATCAATGCTAAAGCTGACTGATAAGGTTAGTGATCTGATCAGCTTTTCCAGTATGTGGAATATGGCAGGAGTAGTTGTCATTGGTTTTTGTGAACAGGACTATAATTACCTGAGAAATAATATGCGTATTCCTTTTGTGGTTATTGATGGAGATAAGGCTGAGGGCGAGAGATTCTGTAATATCACGATAGATAATTTTGATGGTGGTGTACAGGCTGGAACTTATTTTAAGAATCTATGTTTAAATAAGGCTTTATGTATTAGTGACAACTATGAGAATGTTGACAGGGAACGTATTGATGGTTTCAGAAGTGTAATAAATGATGCAGAAATAATGATTGTGCCTATGACTAAAGAGAAAAGAGATATGTTCTATAAAGATAATATTGAATATATTAATAGTTTTGACTGTATTTTCTGTGTATCAGATTATTATGCTTTAGAGTTTATGAAACTTGGCTTAAATAAACCTTTAATTGGTTTTGATGATGTGCCTTTGTCTTCATTAATGGGATTAAGTACTGTAAGGCAGGATAATCGATTAAGGGCTAAGACTGGTATTGAGAAATTAATTGAATTAATAGATGGAAATAATGTTGAGAATAATATAGTTTTGCCTGTTGAGCTGGTAATACGCGAGGTTACGCATTTAACTAAAATATAATTACTGTTTCTTTTATACAATGTTGGTATGAAAAGGGATAGTTTTTTTAGGGCGGTACTGCTTATAGCCGTACCGGTGGCACTGCAGTCAATGCTGCAGGCATCATTTTCAATTATTGATCAGATTATGATAGGACAGCTGGGGACTGTATCGGTGGCAGCCGTGGGTCTGGCCAGTAAGTTTTCCAGTATCTATAATGTGCTGGTAAGTGCTCTGGCTACGGTTTCCGGAATTATGATTGCTCAGTATCTGGGTAACAGGAACCAGAATGAGGTGCATCGCAGTTTTTATCTTAATCTGGTGATTGGAGTTATTCTGGCTCTGGTATTTATGGTTATGGGTATTTTCTTTAGTGAAGGTGTTATGCATCTTTATACTAAAGATGTAAATACTTTGGCCGAGAGTTCAGGTTATCTGTTTATTACTTCTTTTGGTTTTATTGCGCTTGGTCTTACAACAATGTTGAGTACGCTGTTTCGATGCATTGAGAAGGCTTCCTTGCCGCTTTATGCCTCGATTGTGGCAGCTGTATTAAATACAGTATTAAATTATGTATTTATCTTTATCTTTAATTTTGGATATAGAGGTGCGGCCTATGCCACAGTAATTAGCCAGTATGTTAATTTAATAATTGTCTTTGTGATGTTTGTTAAGTATCGTGAAGTGGTTAAAAAGGAAGATAAACCTTATGATAAATTTAATGTAAAGTGGTATCTTGGCATACTGATGCCATTACTTGTTTGTGAGTTCATGTGGTCGCTGGGTGAGAATATCTATGCCGGTATCTATGGCAATATGTCGACAGCTTCAAGTGCAGCTATGACTTTAATAAATCCTATACAGGGTTTAATGATAGGTGCTTTATGTGGCTTAAGTTCAGCAGCCGGCATACTGATTGGCAAACAGCTTGGAAGTCGGGAATATGATTTAAGCTATAAATCGAGTAAGAAACTTCTGGTTTATGGCTTTATTGGATCTTTTATTTTAAGTGTTGTGATTGTTTTAACCAGAGGCATCTATGTAAATATCTATAACGTAGAAAACGAAATAAAAGAACTGACAAAGATGATACTTGTAGCCTATGCCATAGTGGCACCATTCAAGGTTGCCAATATGATACTGGGTGGAGGTATTTTAAGAAGCGGTGG
>JBJFHC010000117.1:0-3665 GCA_051893275.1 Erysipelotrichaceae bacterium
GTTTGAACTACCTTTTACAAAATACGATCCATTAGGGCTTACGAACAGATAAGCAGTTGGAGCACTAACCGGAACATTTAATTTATTTGCTAGATTTTGTGCAAAGCCATCATCTATAAATCCTCAACAGGCGTATTCCTTACCCCTTGAATAACTTGTTGTTTTTAATTATCTTGGCAATTAGTCTCCAGTCTGTTTCATGCTTTCTTCTTAATATTAATTTTAATCAATATAACACTTTATAATTCATAAAAATTGCCACCATCAGGGGTATTGATGGTGGCTTTATAAGGATAATCGAAGAAATTTATGGAATTAGCTAATTAATTATTACAGGATATGATCTAAAAGATAATGACCGACTCCATCCTCAAAACAGCTATATTCTGAAACTTTATCAGCTGCCATTTTTGTAATAGCCGTGGCGTTGCTTACCGCAACACCTGTGCCAGCTATTTTTAACATCGGTATATCATTTTCATTGTCACCAAAGGCTACAATATCTTCCATATTAATATTGTTCCAGCCGGCATACATTTTTAAACCGGTACCCTTGTCATATCCTGATCTGAAAACCTCAATGGTACCTGGAAAAGTTTCAATGCACTGCAGTTCTTCTGGATAAAATTCCTTAACTTTACTTCTGATCAGCTCGCAGTTTTCTTTTGTTGACCTGAACAGAAACTTATAGGCAGGTTTGCTGCATAAGAGATCTATATTATCGGTGGCATCAAGATAGACAACGCCTTTTCTTTTCTGTACCGCAATAAGCTCTTCATTAATATTTATGGCATACATATTATTACCACCTTCCACATTAACAGCTATCTTATTATCCATAACGGAATCATAAAGAGAAGTTATTATTTCTTTCATATATTCACTGTTCAGGAAATCAACAGAATAATAATTACTATTCTCTATATCCCTGACCTGTCCACCATTCATCCCGATAATGAAATCAAACTTGAAATCCAGATCCCATATTACATCCTGATTTATCAGCTTTCTGTCTATTTCTCTGCCTGAGGCAAGCCCAATCTTTATTCCTCTTTCATGAGCCATAGTTAAAGCCCTCTTAGTCAAAGGCATTAACATTCCACCCTTAACTGCCAGAGTATAATCTATATCACAGACAATGCATCTGACTTTGTTCATAATTATTCAATATTGGCAATTACTGTTTCATTTGCCTTAACTTCACTGTCACTAATAAACTTAACAGCTCTGGCATTACCCTGGTTTAATACTACCAGCATTGTAATATCATCACAGTTTAAAGACTTAAGCTTATCCTGATCAAACTCAATCAAAAGCTGACCTTCCTTGACTTTGGCATCTTTTTTAACCTTGCAGTCGAATACTTTTTCTGTCAGGTTTACTGTATCCAGACCACAGTGAATTAAAAGTTCCATTCCATCAGCTGTAGTTAATCCAATCGCATGATTGGTAGCTTCAAATACGACGGTAACTGTGGCATCACAGGGTGCATAAATCTTGCCCATGGATGGTTTAATCGCAATGCCATCACCCATCATTCTTTTGGAGAAAACAGCATCATTAACTTTATCAATACTTACAAGACTTCCATTAGTAAAAGCCTTTAAGACTCTGGCATTATTCTTTTTCTTGAAAAACAACATTTTTTAAAAACCTCATATTATAATTACTATAAACATTATGAAACTCAATATTGATTTACCATTACATACTCTGACTTCCAAAGAGCTTGAAATACTGCGCTATGTTCTGGAAAACTCCCAGGAAGTAGAATCGATGTCTATTCAGCAGCTGGCTGAAAATATTTCCTATTCTACTTCTACCATTCTGCGCTTCTGCCGCAAACTGGGATTTAAGGGCTATCCGGAACTTAAGTTCTTTTTAAGAAATCAGACAAAACTATCTTCAGCTGTTTCAAACTCTGAGATGAATGCTGATTCACTATCCAGGATTAAAGCCAATATCATGACCGATCTTGAAGGAACGGGTGGCCTTTTAAATTCCGACTCACTTCCGCAGGTTTCAGCTCTGCTTAATAAAAACTCAACTATTTATCTGCATAAACCTGGCGGTATAACCGATGTAACCATCGACTATCTGGAAAGCATACTTTTTATTGCGGGCTTTAGAAATGTCTATAAATCAACTTCTAAACGTACAACTTCTCATTTAATCAAGGTAGCACCTAAAGACGCCATCTTTATCTTTATTTCAACTTCCGGTTCCTTCTCACAGACCCTGAATCTGGCCAAAGAGGCAAGACTTTCCGGCATGCAGGTAATCTCCATATCTTCAGTAGAAAGTAATGAACTGGCTGAAATATCTGCCCTTAATCTTCGTTTCTTCACCAAGGTAAGAGAAAATTCCGGTGCTGATCTGACCAGCCGTCTTTGTACCTTCTTTGTTCTTTCTACGCTTATTGAATATATTTCCTCGGGAAATAAAGACATTATAGATAATAAAGAAAGCGAAGATATAAACGCCGTACTTCCAAATCGAAGTGTAAAACTATCTGAAACAGAACTTATGATACTGGACTACTTTAATGAAAAAATAAACACATTAAGCCAGTTTTCGCTGAGTGACATTTCAAATAATCTTTATGTTTCACCATCCACAATTGTCAGATTCTGTCAGAAAGCCGGTTTCAAGGGTTTCAATGAATTTAAATATTATCTGAGAAACCGTAACAGCTTTGACTACAAATCCAATTCACCCTGGAAAGTAATTCAGCATAACATCTCTATTCTTAAAGATGTTATGGACGGCACAAATGATGAAACAATTCTGAAGATCTGTGAACTCATTGAGAACAGTTCTTCATTCTATATTTATGGAAGAAATATGTCTTCCATTCCAGCCAGATATCTGCATTCCATGATGACTACCATGGATATTCCTTCCATTCTGATTGACTGGATAGATTTCCTGTCCAATCTGTCGACTTCTTTTAATGAAAATACACTGCTCATTATGTTTACCAATTATGGTGACAAAGATGTTTATTCAAAGATAATGGAACACTGCCATTCAAGAAAAGTTAAGATAGTCTGGATATCTTCCAACGAAGTAGACAGAAGCCTCTTATCAGATGAAGATATTTATATCTATACCAATGAAGGAAAACTGCAGGATGTAAATCTGAGAACCAAGATCAGTTCAATTACAATAATTCAATTAATTATTGAGCTTCTTATACAGCATAAACTTAATTAATGGCTGGCCATTAGACCAGCCATTAATTTTTATTTTTAGTATTTCATTACAGCTCTTACAGCGTCCGCAATACCTTCAACCTTAGGTCCATAAATAACCTGGATGTGAGTATCACTTGGCTTTACAAAGCCCATTGAACCTGTCTTCTTTAATAAATCTTCATTTACTAAAGACATATCCTTTACATCAACTCTCAGTCTTGAGATACAATTGTTTACAGCTGTGATATTGTCAAATCCACCAAGTCCTTCAATGATTGTAACGGCAGTTTTCTGCATCTTTTCATCTAAAGACATAGTATTATCTTCTTCACCATCATCTTCAGTAACATCGATTGATAAGTTCTTCTTTGTCAGATACCACTTGAATACAAAATAGTAGATAGGCATAAATCTTATGAAATGACAAATGTCAAGTCTTTCGCCACACTTTGCTGAAAAACATATCAT
>JBJFHC010000118.1:0-3662 GCA_051893275.1 Erysipelotrichaceae bacterium
TGTCTTTGTTTTCTTTTGCGGTGTTAAGAAGGATAATGTCTTCCATCATTCTTGCCTTTATTTCACTGTCAATTCTTCTGAGTATTTCATTTTTTTCTAACAGTGAAAGCGATGAAAACAGTTCATCATTCAGCAAAGACTTAATAAGTGCTTCACATTCAGCATATCTTAATCCTGGCTGGGCAATGATGGTTCTAGACTTATTATTTCCAGTATATGGCAGAAATTCAACTTTTATATCTAAGATCACGTCCATCAGCTTCAGATATTTTTTTATCTCTATTATCTGGCTTTCTTCAAGAAGAATATTTAGTTCAGCTTTATTCCTGTTTTTCATAAGGAACATCAGATCTTCAGCAGCTTTTCTGACATAGTTATTTGGATTGTTTCTGTGTATGGTTTCTAGAACTTCAAGCATAAAACCTTTATTAATATCCTTAACAGCCTGGTGTATAGCTTTTATAAGTACTCCTCTATCATATAGTTCTTTCAGTCTGCCGAAATATGAGCCATGTTCATAATGGCATAATGAACACTCTATATTGTGTGCTATTGCGCTGTTTATATATTCATCAGTATTTTTTAAACTCAAGGCATCCATAGTACCACCATTTTTAATATATTCATCTATTCCCTTTATGCCAAGAACAGTTTCGGATTCTCTATATGATAAAAATGTGGTATGCATCATAATTGTGCGGTCATAAAGCTGGTCTGATTTTGCGAACATAAAACTTAAGGAATCATTTCCAGACAGCACTATTTTCATACCAACAGCGGCAAAAATATCGGATAAAAGCGCTGATCCATCTATAAAGTCAGACATCAGCGTTACTTCATCGATAAAGATATATTTATATCCAAGTTCTCCCAGACTATTAAGATTTTTATACAAATCATTCAGAGAATCATTTACGCATGCTTGAATATAGGCGGTCTTTGAAAAGTCCGTTTCATTCATATCAAGTATCACCTGACACATTAGGACTGTATTGCCGGTTCCCTGGAGGCCATATAGTATAAAAACTCTATCACGTATGCTGCTATAAATATATTCATGAAGCTTTGCATAAGCTTCACGTTTCCTGTATCCCTTAGCAGTTTTACAGAATTTTCTTAGTTTAACGCCAGTCAGAATCCTTATTCTATACGCTTTCATAATCTCATTTTATTGTATTATACTCTATAATTTACATTTTTTGGTATAAAAGAACGTATCTGTTTAGAGATACGTTCTTTAAAAGCTTTAGATTCGTTCAATAAAACGAGTCATTGGTTTTAGTTTTTCACTTTCCCAATTAAACGCCTGTTTCTGAGCTGCTTCGCCGATTTTCGAACCAACATAGTCATTTGTAACAGAAAAATAAGTGTGAAGCTTACTCTTGTGTTTCCATTTAAGATTTCTTAAATTTTCATCTTCGAGAAAATTAGTAAAATTTTCTATTTGAACAAGAACATCAGAAGGGGATTCTTCGGAGAGTATTTCTAAGCAAAGATCTTCCAACGTCCCTTCGCGAACATCTTTTCCAAGATTTGGAAAAAGAAGATATCCAATCTTAATTTGCTCACCAGCCCACTCTCCAGGCCCTTCCGGAACAGGCAGTTGCGCAGCTTTAAGAGCTGTTTCCACATCCCTGAGAGCTATTTTACAGTCTTTTTCAGCATCTCTGATAATCATAATTGATTTAACATTTTCATATTGTTCCATATTCTTTAGCAACATAAGAAATGATTTTAAATCCTTAATTCCGCCAAAATCCATTACCTGAATATTTTCTTTAAACAGATCTGACTTTTCAGTAGATACATTATTTAGGTAGGCTATAAGAAAATATAATTCATCAACACCTTCGCATAGGATGAGATTCTGTTTGACAATTTTGAGTTTTCCAGTTGCCATTATCTGACCTCCAAATTCGAATCTACAGCATGTTTTAGCATAGTACCCGAATACCTGTAGGCTTTATTTTCTTCTTCGCTTAGCGAGATTCGGTAATACACAAAATCATCTAATATATCTGAATCCGACAAGCCTTCTACAGCCTCCACTATACATTCGTAACTATGCGTTGTAGCGATAATCTGACAATTATTTTCTTTTGCAGATATAGCTATAGTTTCCCATAACTTTTTGTACATAGAATAATGGAATCCTGTTTCTATTTCATCAATCAAAATAATTGAATCAGGATTTGATATTATAGAAAGTAATATTGTCAGAAGTTGATTAACACCTTCACCCGCAAGTTTAGTGGCTAATAATCTGCCATTCTTTTTAACGTACAGTTGAGCATTTCCCTTTTGAACTATGGCACTAATATCAGTAATCTGAGGATCGATTATCTGAAGCGCAGAAATTATTTTCTGTTTCTTACCAGATAATTCTATCCTTCCGAAATATTCCATTACATTCTCTCTTCCAAGAATTGCATTAATATACTGTATAAACGGCATTGGCATTATTGCGTTATTATCTAACGTTGTAGACAATTCTCTAACAATGCCACCGTCATTCAGTACAAAGTTCGCTTTTTCTGTATATGCTCCCTTTTTAAATTGCATCTTTATAGAATAAGAAGTTTTTGCGCTTGTATACGGTTTATTTAAGAACTCTTTTGTCCTCATAGAGGTAAATGAATCATCTTTTTCTATGCTCAATTCAGTTATTTCGCCATCAATGTTCGCGACAATTTCTATAGAATTTTCAACTTCAAGATTATAAAAAACAGGAGCCCAAAGGCTGTCACAATCCCCTAGATAAGAAATATTTCTAAAGCTGTTTACTTTCGCAAAACAGTCTCCCGATATATGATCAGCCAATAAAAATATACTCTCTAAAATAGAACTTTTTCCTGTGTTATTTTTCCCTGAAACAAGAACAATTTGTTTCATATCTGGAAGTACCAGATTTTTTAATCCACGAAAATTCTTTACCGAAATGCTTGTTATCATACGTTTAAACCTTCTATTAAATTTTATCAGATTTTTAATGCCTGACAAACAACTTATAAAAAGAACGTATCCCTTAGGACACGCTCTTGTATGTTAGATATTATAGCTTATCGAACTCATCGGCATAGCTTGTATGCAGAAGTTCATGGGCAAGGTGTGAACCTGGCTTTTCAAGGAACTCATCATAGAGCTTCTTGATTGAAGGGTTATCGCAGGAAATTCTGGCTGATTTGCCCTTATCGATTGCCTGGATACCAGCTCTTCTTTTCTTGACTGTTTCGGCATACTTGCCATCCTTGGCAATTGGCTGACCACCACCATTCAGACAGCCGCCTGGGCAGGCCATGATTTCAATGAAGTGATAGTTCTTTTCGCCACTCTTAACCTTTTCAAGTACCTTTCTGGCATTGGCTAAGCCTGATGCGATACACAGGTTAAGGTCGATACCGCCAACCTTGACAGTAGCTTCCTTGATACCTGAATCATATCCGGTTTCCCAGTCAACATGCCATGGTGCATCGCCATCAAGCCATGAACCGGCAGTTCTGATAGCTGCTTCCATAACACCACCAGTCTGAGCGAAGATATCAGCTGCACCGGTTGATTCACCAAGTGGATCATCAAATTCGCCATCTGGCAGATTCTTGATATCTAAGCCATAGCGCTTAACCATCGCAATGAATTCTTTTACCGGCACTGAGTAGTCAGTT
>JBJFHC010000119.1:0-3641 GCA_051893275.1 Erysipelotrichaceae bacterium
TCATACCAGAATCTATCTTCAGATTGATGTGTTCAAGATTAAGCCTGTCCATATCCTTATAATAGCTGAATGAAACATCATCAAACTCAATAGAACCATCCTCAACCTTGTATACCGGATTTGCAGGATTTTTCAGATCAGGCTCCTCACACAATACTTCATATACACGCTTGCAGGCTGCCATCGACATTGAAATCATGACAAAGAACATCGAAACCATCAGTAAAGAAGAAAGAACCTGCATAACATATGTCAGCAAAGTCATAAAATTACCGGTACTTAAATCACCATAGACAATCTTGCTGGACGCAAACCAGCACAAAACCATCATACAGATATACATCATCAGCTGCATAACTGGTGAAGCTATCGCAAACATCTTCTCGGCAGCTACCGAAGTCTTATAAATCTCTCCTGTCGCCTTATCAAATTTCTCGATTTCGTGATCCTCCCTGACAAAAGACTTAACAACCCTGATAGAAGTAAGATTCTCCTGCGTAACCCGGTTTAAATTATCATACTTCTCAAACATGATCTTAAACTTAGGCATTGTCTGAAGCATCACAATAATAATAAAAACCAGAATTATCGGCATCGCAATAATAAAGATACCCGAAAGATCTGGCGCAATGCGATAAGCCATAATAAACGAAAAAATCATTGTCAGTGGCGCTCTCATACCCATCCTGAGCATCATCTGATATGAATTCTGAATTGACACAATATCTGTGGTCATACGGGTAATTAAAGAAGAAGTCTGAAACTTATCAATATTCGAAAAAGAAAAAGTCTGAACCTTCTCATAGACGGCCTGCCTTAAGTTCTTGGCAAAACCAGCCGAAGCCTTCGCACCAAAAAATCCGCCCATTACACCAAAAAACAGTGAAACAAGGGCCAGCACAATCATCAGTACACCCATTCTCACGACGTAGGAAACATCATTTGCCGCCAGGCCATTATCAATAATCTTGGCCATAACCAGCGGAATAATGATTTCCATAACTACTTCACCCGCCATCATCAGCGGAGTCAGAAAACTTACTGTTTTGTATTCCTTAACATAGCTCAACAGCTTTTTAAACATCGCTTTCCTCCTTTACCAGTACATTTTTAAGCTTTAATAACAACTCCAGCAGCTTATCACCATCATCCTGCATAATTTCTGAGAGTCTTCTTTCAGACTCCACAAAAATCTGCTGAATCTCTTTTACCTTGAGCTCGCCCATTTCCGTCAGTACCAGACATTTCTGTTTAGCATCGATATTGCGTCTTTCAATAAAACCATCCTTCTCCAGTTTCTGCAGATGCGAAGTAATCGAAGAACGCCTCAGGTGTACAACCTCCTCGAGATCTCTTTGATAAGCCACCTTGTTATGATCATGAAGATACAATAAAATACGGCTCTGATTAACACTCAGGCCGTGCTCTACAGTAATACGGTCCACATTTCTTTTTAACAGATGTGAAACACAGACTATTTCCTTGCCAATCTCCATGTTTCAATCTTAGCACATTGTTAGGTATCTAACAATAATTTTTCGACCAAATTAATAGACTTCACACAAAATTCAAAAAATAAGCCACTTCATTTCAAAGTGACTTATTCATACATATCTAAAAGAATATTCTGACATTCTGATAGATTCAGCTTATCTATCTGAACAAAAAGAAATATATGCTTAACATAATCATCTTCAGTATTATTCACAACAGTTAACAGCTTATCAGAAAAAGAGAACTCTGTATCCGTATCAATCTGATTATCTTCTTCTATTGCCTTCTTATAGACACCAAAATACTCTTTATTATAATAAGGAAGATTAAACTGTTTATTTAATTCAGGATAATAGCTTCCATCCTCTTCAACCAGATCAGCATCAAATACCGCACATAGTTTATATTCCCTTACTTCATCAGAGGTAAATAAATAATAGTTTCTGTTAACATCCAGCTCATTAAAGTAACAGTTATAAATAATCAGATTCTGATCCTCCAGCTTATTTTCATAGTCCAGATATGGAGATCCTTCAAAAGAATAATTATTCCTTTCCCAGACATAGTAACGATACTGACTGTTGTCTTCTCCCTTAACCACTTTAATATTTATATTAAAACTATCATCAGTAAAGGTGCCCAGATAGTCCTGGTTCTTGTCCTTTAACTTAATATACTCACTATGATAAAGCTCCAGATAGTCAGTATCATCTGCTGGTTTAACATTTATGATCAGATAAAGCGAAAATATTGACAAAAGTAAAGTGGTGATAGTCAGCACTATCACCAGCTTAAGTTTATTCTTATTCTTTCGGCTTAAGCCTTTTTTCATAGACATCATCAATAACTTCTTTGATTTTTTCGATGTTACATAAAGTATAGTCATATGAATTAAGACATATTACCGGTTTGCCAAACTCAGCCACTTCATTTACCTTATAGGCAACCTGTGGTCCTAAAAGCACAACATCCGCATTAAAAATATAGCGCTCATATTCATAGATACCACAGGCGCTGATACTAAGCGAACATCCATTTTCCTTATAGTACTGAGCCATTTCATTCACCAGCAGCGTGGATGAAAGACCCCCTGAACAAACCAGTAATATATTGTGCATCATAATCCTACAGCTCGTTTAAATTCTTAATTGCCTCAATATAAATCATTGTAGCCTTCTTTAAAGACTCAATGCTTAAACACTCATTGGCATCATGAATATTGCTTACTTCACCAATAAACTCTGGACCAAACGCAATACAGTTATGGATACTCTTGGCATAGGTACCCCCACCAATAGCCTGCATCTTTGACTGGTTATCACCTGTAACATCACGATAGGCCTTTTCAAGAGCCCTGATAAAAGGTGAATTCACATCAAAATAAAGCGGGTCAATCGCATTAACCAGCTTAAAGTTCTCCATCTTCTCAAAATATGGCACTACTGTTTGCTTATTTGTCTTAATAGGGAAACGGCAGTCAATACTTAAACAGATATTTTCATCCTGCACAAAAGCCAGACCGATATTAATTGAAGTATTGGTTACATCATCCTTTACTTCCTCTAAACCCAGCTTTTCACCATGCAGACTTAAGCCAATGTACTTATCGAAATTAGAAACAAATTCATCATCAATGCCAGCTGCATATAAAGCACACATCAGATAGTTAATCGCATTAACCCCCAGATCTGGTAAAGAGGCATGGGCAGCTTTACCATAAACAGTTAACACATTATCATTAAACTCATAATTAATATTGTGTTCCTTAAAGAAGATATCAAGCTTATTTTCATCAATACAGCCTGGTTTTAAAGTACATGTTACCTTTTTGCAGACAACGTTTGAGGCATCGCCTCCTTTAATGTCCAGAATCTTATCGCTCTTGCCGGCAAATAAACCGCCAACCATGCCTTTTTCACCATAAATACCCGGGAAATCGGCATCTGGTGTAAAGCCATAGTCAATATGGCCTTCCTTTTCTACATAGTGCTTAATACATCTTGAACCGCTCTCTTCGTTACAGCCCACAATCAGTCTTACGCGCTTCTTGAACTTATAGCCTGTATCTAATAAATACTTAATCGCATAAAGTGAGGCGATTACTGCACCCTTGTCATCAGTAACACCACGGCCATAGACATAGCCAT
>JBJFHC010000120.1:0-3637 GCA_051893275.1 Erysipelotrichaceae bacterium
CTAAATTAATATCTAAAGCCTCAGCAGCCTCAGCCAGATACCATAACACATCACCTAGTTCATATTTCAGCTTATCTATATCCAGTTCATGGTTATGAAACAGATGCTTCTTTACAAGATCAATAGCTTCTCCTGCCTCACCATTTAAGCCCATGACTGAATTAATCAGCATATCTTTCTGATTCATATCCTTGTTTCTGGTGGTCATAGACAGTTTCTGATACTCATTGAAATCCATTTTATTTCTCCATCTTCAATAATGGAATCAACACTCCACCAATACCATTACCAATCGTAATAACAATTAATCTGATCAATGCATTAAGATTAAACATACCGCCTATAAAGTAATAAGCCATATCAGCAATGGAGTGCTCAAAACCACAGAGTATAAATACAGCTACACAGAATATAAGAATGATTGGATTATTACATTTCTTATAGCCATCTACAGCTGCATACATCAATACGCCACAGAATATTGCCAGTACAAACAAAGAAACATAGCTGTCACTGTTCTTAACAGAACACAGACCCATTGCCTTTTCCGTAATATTCATTCTGGTTAAAGACATTAAAAATGAACTTAAAAACGTACCAATAAGATTGCCAAGCCAGACAATCATAAGATATCCAAGATATCTTCCCTTTTCCTTTTGCGTAACCAGATAGCCAACCTTGCCGGTATATAAATTTAAACCCTGGGTACAGATAACATAGAGACCCACAGAAAATAAAACAGCACCGACTATTTTATTATCGACAGATAAAAAAACAGCGGCACCTATACCGATTGAAAGACCAGCCAGGATACCTTTTAATAAATCACCTATTTTATTCATAAACAATAATGGTGCCTACACCGTGAATTGAACACGGGATTCATCCTTACCATGGATGCGTATTGCCACTATACTATGTAGGCATGCCACTATGATACTACAAAAATCAGAAACTTTTCAATCTTTTATACACTTCAGAAATTGGTAAACCCATTACAGTATAATAGTCACCTTCTATTCCTCTGATATATTTGGCACCAAGTCCCTGGATCGCGTAACTTCCGGCCTTATCTTTTGGTTCAGAAGATGAAACATATTCATCTATCTCCTCTTCACTCATTTCATTAAAATAAACTTTAGTCACACATGAAAAGTTATCAATCTTGCCTTCACTTAAAATACAAACCCCAGTAATGACCTCATGAACATTATTGCTTAACATTCTAAGCATTCTCCTGGCATCCTCTTCATCCATTGGTTTACCAAGAACTTCATTATTAATTACTACTATAGTATCAGCACCTATAACTACTGCATCACGGTTATTCATAAATACAGTTTCTGCCTTCTTATAAGCCAGATGCTCTATTTCCTTCCTTAAATCATTGTTCTTATCAATAACTTCATCAGCCTCACTTACTATAACTTCATAAGGTATTTTTAATAGATCCATCAGTTCCCTTCTTCTGGGAGACTTGGAAGCCAGTATTAATCTTTGCATATATAGCTCCTGTAAATATAATTCAGACCATCCGAAACAAAATCAGACTCATATTCATTAATCTCATCAATATACTTAACAAGATCCTTTCCAGCCCCACCACAGCACACTACAAAAGGATTGCTGTTTAATTCCTTCTTCATGCCACTTATCAGATACTTAAGCATACCGATAAAACCATCAACACAGCCCACCGACATGGCATCCTTGGTATTGGAAGCCAGAAAACTTTCTTTTTTCTCTACTCTAAACTCAGGCAGTCTGGCCGCATTGGAATATAATACCTCTGCCATCTTGCGATAGCCTGGCGCAATAATACAATGACAAAACTCACCATCTTCAGATATATGGCATAACACAGTAGCCGTACCAAGCGATACCACTATTAATTCTTTCTTATATCTCTGATAGGCATAGGCTGACATTACCAGTAAATCAGAGCCTACTTCCTCTTTTACATCCTCCGATAACTTAATGCCATAGAAGTTATGGCCATCTATTACAATCGCCTTCTTTCCTGTAACAGCTTCAATACCATTACATAGTAATTCAGTTATAGCCGGTACTACCGATGAAACAATTGAATCCTCAATATCTTCTACTTTGATATTCTCTTTATTCAAAAAATCAAAGATTTCCTCCTCAAAATCAAGATGAATATCATTATATAAACGATAATAAGCTACTCTTTCATTCCTCTTATATACAACCAGCTTAATAGAAGTATTCCCTACATCACATGTTAATAACATTTCTCTTATTCCTCACTTAGCATTAATTTTACTATCTTTTGCCCATTTAATATAAAATCTTTAACATATTCATAATCTACAACAACATTAGTTTCTATTAAGCATTCATCTATCATTGCCTCATTAATTTCAGGAAAATCATATTTAAGATTATTATTTCTCATAAACTCAACAAACACCCTTATCAGTACATCATTATCCCTTTTAACATTCTTAGGATAACCTCTTGATATAAGTGCGATATTATTATCAAAGTTAGGGGCAAGTTTAAGTACCTCACCATTATCTATATCTCTTAATACTCCAAAGTTCTCTGTATGCCGGTCCATGTTGAAACAGACAGTATCAAGCCATATCATCTTTACATATTCATCAGCTATGTTCTTATCAATGTGCCTAAGAATACCATAACAAAACTCATAATCTTCATTATCATCACCTAAGGCTCTCATAGGTTCAAAATTATATTTGCCAGCAATAAAATCAGTTGTTCTGATATAGTCTCCATCAATTTCGTAATACGCCATGTCAAAGCCAAGCTTTTCACCCAGTCTGCTTATAAACAGTTCGGAGAAAAGTTCAAGCTTATTGCCACACTTATAAAGCCACCACTTGTTATCGATAAGTTTCCAGCACTTCTCAAAACTTCCGATATTTGTAAGTTCAGGTGTTCTGATAAAGCCATAATTACAGTTTTCACCCTTAAGTGCCATATTACAGTATTCATCGCTTTTAAATCTTATATCTTCATATTCTTCATCATTAAATCTGATCCAGTATCTGTCAGTTATTGTCATAGCATTAACGGCTAGAACACAGTCAATGTCATCTTCAATTCCAAAAGCACTCTTAAGTTTTCTGATGTTGGCACGATTTGAATCTGCGCTTCTCATCCTTAGCCATTCTTCAACATTATGAGTACGTTTTAAAAACAGAGGAACAAGTTTCTCATCATAAGACACCAGCAACCCTCTATCAATAACACCTATTTCCTTCTCTTCATTCATCAGAGTGCCATTAATGTTCAACATATATCTATCGTATCACAGATAGGCATTGTTGATAGCTGCGAGTTATTTTAATCTCTTTGACAGCAGTCTTCTAATTTCCTCATGATTGGTCAAGATATGTGATTCTTTTCTTTCTGCTGATTTACGAGGCGTATTTGCTGCAGTATCGAGCGCATTTATAAAAGCTTCTGCCTTTTTAGGATCTGTAATCTTGACATTTGTAAAAATACTTGATGTAGGCATAACAGTAACTCCTTACATTCGTTCTTCTTTGATTATATAAAAAAGTGCCTATTTCTAAGCACCTTAATTCAAAGTGGTCCGGGCGAAGGGACTCGAACCCCCACGGTCACCCACTAGATCCTAAGTCTA
>JBJFHC010000121.1:0-3621 GCA_051893275.1 Erysipelotrichaceae bacterium
ATACTTTTTTTAAAAGGAGGTACTCATAATGATTGATAGACCTTTATATGTAAACAGAATAATGGCTTATACAGATACGCCGTTTGTAAAGATTCTGACTGGGGTCCGTCGTGCGGGGAAGTCAACTGTACTTAAGATGATTATTGATAAACTCAAGAATGAGCGCAATATCAAAGATGAACAGATTGTAAGTTTCCGTTATGACTCCATGGAGTTTAATGATATGACTGCTGAGCAAATGTATACTCAGCTTAAGGGATGTCTTTGTGAAAATAATAGAACATATCTTTTTCTGAATGAGGCACAGGAGATAGAAGGATGGGAAAAGGTGGTAAATTCTATTATGTCTGATTTTGATGTTGACATATATATTACCGGATCCAATTCAAGAATGATGTCTTCAGAGATATCTACTTATCTGACCGGCAGATATGTGTCATTTCATATTTATACACTTTCATTTGGTGAATACCTCTTTTTTAGAAGCAGTTTTACTTCTGTTTCAGATACTAGAACAGAACTTGCCAACTATGTAAGACTTGGCGGATTTCCGGCAGCTCATTTAAGAGATTTTTCTCAGGACGAAATTTACACCATTATAAAAGATATATAATTCAACCATATTTTCCGATATTGTAAAAAGAAATCGGATCAGAAAGATTGATCAGTTTGAACGGGTTGTGAAATTTGTGCTTGATAATATAGGAAATACTTTCTCTGCCAAATCAATTTCCGATTATCTTAAATCTGAGCACAGGTTTATAGATAATGAGACAGTTTACAGCTATCTTGAAAAGCTGGAAAAGGCCTATCTTATACATCGCTGTTCAAGATATGACATCAAGGGTAAAGAAATACTTAAAACCCAGGAGAAGTTCTATCTCGCGGATGTTTCGCTCCGCTACAGTGTTCTTGGCTACAATAAAGAAAGCGTTGCTTCAAGCCTGGAAAACATAGTATACCTAGAGCTTTGCCGTCGTGGCTATACTGTTAATGTAGGGAAAAGCGATGAAGGCGAGATAGATTTTGTAGCAGTAAGACGCAATGATAAGATATATGTTCAGGTTGCAGAAAAAATTAAGTCAAAGAGCACAGAAGAAAGGGAATATGGAAGACTGCTGGAGATTAAAGATAATTATCCAAAGTATGTTCTGACCACTGATGAATTTGCGTATGGCAATTATGAGGGTATCAGGGCAATGCATATTGCGGATTTTCTTTTGAGTGATGAGTATTAGTGAGTTTCCGTGCTGGTGTTAGAGATTAAAGTCTCTCATCAGCGTGCTGTTTATCAACTGAATAATTGTGGATATATTTCTAGAACCGAACTTAATACATTGCTGAGCACTTCGGTAAGGAAACTTGCTGAAGCTATGGACTATAGTTCTGAGTTATATAAGCCTTTATCTTTAAATGAACAATATTCTACCTACGGTTATTATTTTAAACAGGCTAATGAGCTGTTGAATAGAGGCGTTATTTCAGATGACAAGTATGAAGAACTTTTGCTTGAAGCTTTTAGAGATGATCTTGTTTATGGTATTGAAGAAGGTGGTGAACTGATTGACTGAGCAAGTATTCTTTGATACAGACTGTATTTCTGCGTTTTTGTGGGTAGATGGCGAAAGCGTTCTTCCGAAGCTATTTTCACAAATAAATATTATTGTTGAATTTATATCATGCCTAAAATATTCAGTTTGTCTATAAAAAATCTTGGATTATCTTTATAATAAGTATCGAAGATATCTTTAAGTTCAGGAACGCTTTTTAGAGCTGTCGAATTTCTTAGAGCACCTGGCTTTTTTACAAACGTGTTTAGATGGTGTCGAATGTCTATGCACGTTTTTCCTTTTTCGTTAACGATTCTCTTGTGTGTCGCGACAGGAGTATCTTTGTAGTATACATTTATGACTGTAGCTGTTTTCTTTACTAACACACTTTTCTCACACAGATATACTGGCGTTCTTCATCCATATCAGTTTGCCTTTGATGATGTAAATGCAGCTAAAATAATGGAGGTATATGATTATGAATGGACAGATGAAGAAATATAAAGAATCCCTGGCTAAAACTCCCGATCCCATTCTGTTAAGCCAAATAAACAGGAAAATGGATCTTAGAGGGCTTATGAAATATGCCAAAGAAAAAGGAGTAAGGGTGGAACAGTTATCAGAAAAAGAAAAAATGGTTTTTATTAAGTAACTGTTATGCATGCAAAATATAATAGCGATACGAATCATTATATTTTTAAGAAAAGTGGTACTCAGGGCCTTGAAGTCTTATACTGTAGAGGCAATCTGGATATGACTAAAATAGTAAAAGTGGAAATTATAATTCTACTTTTTTGAACTTACAGCAGTTTCTCAGGCCTGCTCATCCTGCCTGTCCAGCCAAGCTTTCTGACAAAGTATTGGCCTTTGCATGCCGAGTGTTAAACGAAAATAATATAATTTTTTTGTCTTTCCTTTTGGGTGGTATCGTTGTTAATGTCTCAGGTGTCGAAATATATGTAAAAACCCAAATGAGATGATAGTGTGCATGTACTATAATAGCTATAATATCCCAAAAATAAATATTTAATATTATGTGGGAAAAATATTGAATAAATATCTTAAAATAAATACAATATGAGTATCCCAAAAATTTAATAGTTAGGAAAAACGGTATATGACATATGAATATGTGGCTCAGCTTATTAGAGCAGCACTTAAGAATGACAGAAAGAATATTGAAGCAATATCTTTAATGATTGGAAAAAAGCTGAAGAAAGAAGACCCCGACATATCAGCAGAAATTATGCGCATTATTGCCTGCACTAATTCAGGAACTGATGTTTTTAGAAGTATTGATCTTTCGCCAGTACCAGTAGATAGAGAAACAAGGAATGGTTTATTGAATCTAGAAGAACCGTTATTTGTGGAAGATCCAATCCTGGTAGAAACTCAAATGGATGAACTTAACAGGTTTATCTTAGAAAGAAGCCTGATTGATAAGTTCTTGGAGGAGGATATTGTTCCTCCCAATAGCATTCTACTTCATGGGCTTCCTGGTGTTGGCAAGACATATATATCAAAATGGCTGTCGTATAAATTGAATATGCCAATAGTAACTTTAGATCTGGCGAACTCTATATCAAGCTATCTTGGTAGAAGCGGGCAAAATATAAAGAGTATATTTCAGTATGTAAAGGAACAGAACTTAATATTGTTTTTAGATGAAATCGATGCAATAGCAAAAAGAAGAGATGACGCATCAGATTTGGGAGAACTTAAGAGGCTGGTAAATGTTTTGCTGAAAGAGCTAGAATCTTGTCCTGTAACATGTATCGTGATTGGGGCAACGAATCATCCAGAACTTCTAGATAATGCAATTTGGAGAAGGTTTGATAGAAGTATTGAGATATCTCTTCCGGAAGAAGAACAGCGAATGATGCTGATTGAACGTGGATTGGGTAAAAGATATTCTAAAATTGACAGTGGAATTATTCAGCTTGTTATAGATGGCACCAACCAGATGTCAGCATCTGATATTTGCAAGATGTGCGAGCATATCAAAAGAAGAAACGTTATTAATCCTGAATACACACTGAACTATTGCGTATTAAAAGAATATTGTGATTTT
>JBJFHC010000122.1:0-3578 GCA_051893275.1 Erysipelotrichaceae bacterium
AGAACTGCTGGATAACCTTTTAAATGAAGGAAGCATAGATGACAAATATATCAGAACAAGTATTATCCAGGGAAATACCGTTCCCATACTTTTTGGTTCAGCCTTAAAGGATAGTGGCATTGATGAACTGCTTCAGTTTATTTACCGTTACATTGATTATCCAGAATATGATGATAAATTCAAAGCCTATCTTTATGCTGTATCAAATGACAACGGTCTTAAACTTTCGCATCTTAAAATAATGGGTGGAGAATTAATAAATAAGACAGCCTTTAAAGACCAGAAAATAAATGAAATCAGGCTCTATAACGGCAAAAGCTTTGAACCTGTGCAAAATGCTGAAGCTGGCGAGTTATGTGCGGTAAGCGGACTAAGTATTCCAATTGGTACCTATCTTCCAGGTTTTGTCAATGAATCAAAAGACGAATCTAAAGCGCTCACTTATGAAATAAAGTCAGAGCTTGATAATAATGAACTCTATCGGAAAATTGAAACACTAAACTCTGAACAGCCAGAGCTTAATATTCATCTTGAAGAAAATCATCTTTATATTGATTTAAAAGGAGAACTTCATAAACAGATAATCTTTAATCTGCTTATGGACAGATTCAAAGTTGAAGTAAGCTTTTCTGATCCAGTAATACGTTATAGAGAATCAGTGAAGGAATGTTCTATTGGCGTCGGCCACTTTGAACCTTTAAGGCATTATGCGGAAGTTATTGTCGAGATAAAACCATCCGATTCTTTAAGTTTCAGGTCGCTGGTAAACAACTCCTATACTGGACCTCTGATTAATTATCTCAATACTCATAAGCTGAGAGGTATTTTAACCAACAGTGAACTGTGCAGAATGGAGATTACCATCATCGATTTCAAAACCCATCTTAAACATACCGAGGGTGGCGATCTGATACAGGCTTTAAGAAGGGCCATCCGTCATGCCCTGACCCGCAATAAATGTTATCTGATGGAACCATATTATCTGATTAATATTGATGGTGGGGACAATCTTAATACTCTGATTAATATTCTCAATACTGAACGTTTTACCTATACTGTCAATGAAGATTCTCTGACCTGCAAGATTCCTCTAAAACAGTTTAACCGTTTCATTCTTAATTTAAGAAATCGTCTTAAAGATGAGTTAAGCTATGACATTATCGAAGAAGTATATGATGAGGCAATGAATGAAAAAGAAATCATTTTAAACAGAGGCTATGATTATACAAATGATTTTCATAATCCAGCCGGTTCTGTCTTTACTTATCATGGGGCCGGGCATTATGTAAATGAAGAAGAAGTAATCGAGAAGATGCACCTTAATCTTAATGATTATTTTAAGGATGAAAGCCAGTCCGTTAAACATATCAGCTCATCAATAAGCGAAAACGAACTTAACAGAGTCTGGAACTCTTTATATAAACCAAAAGAAAGAGCGATTTATAAACCAAGAACTGCTGCTGAAGAAGTAGACAGAATAGAAGTCAAATATAAGCCAATCATCTATCTGGTAGATGGCTATAACCTGATGTACTATCTGGATGAACTGAAAGATACTGTCAGTTCCAATTTTTTCATGGCAAGAGAGAAAGTGATTGATCTTGTCTGCGACTTTAAGGGTTATGTTAATGCAGAGGTTGTACTGGTTTTTGATGCCTACCGTCAGGAATATTCCAAACCGCAGGTAAGTGATAATGATGTTATTACTATTGTCTATACCAAATCTCTGCAGACAGCTGATACCTATATTGAAAATGCCGCCCGGGATTTAAGTGATAAATATAAAGTGATCACTGTAACCAACGACCATCTTGAGCAGCTAAGAGTTTTTTCTAATGATTCTTTCCGACTTTCATGTTCTGAGTTTATGAATCGTTATGAAAATATGAAGAAAACATATGTGCAGAAAGACCTGCCGAAGAATAAACCATTAAGTGATTTAAGGAAGCTTCTGGAAAATGAATAAGCTGGATAAATATGAACAGATGAAGGATTATATTCTGAATAATCTGGATGAAACCATTAATAAAATGGAAGAACTAAAAAAAGAAGGAAAGGACAAAACTGCCACTTATCGTCAGCTTACAGCTCGTAAACTGAATCTGCAGAATGTCATTTCCTTCTATAAGATGTTTGATATTATTGATTAAACTATGAGGACTTTCTTTCCAGCCCGGTCTGTTCAGAGTTCTTGACACGGCTGTTGACCTTGGCTTCAACTCGAAGATCGATTTCGCCTGCCTTAACCAGTGAACGCTTGGTAAGATTTGGACCGACAAGCTCGTAAACCAGAACAGAGAAAAGAATTACATTTCTCACTACCGCGCCATCATTTAAGGCTGTTGCCTGCAAAGCCATACCCAGGGCTACACCGGCCTGAGGCAATAAGGTTATGCCCAGATGATCCTGGATTTCTTTTGAACAGCTGGTAGCCTTGGCTGAAATGTAAGCGCCAAAGATTTTACCGAATGATCTAAGGGCAATATAGACAAGACCGATAACCAGCACCATTGGATTGGCGATGATTTTTAAGTCCAGTTCTGCGCCTGAAAGTACAAAGAATAAGATATTGACTGGCGATGACCAGCGGTCAGTTCTGTCCATCAGTTCTTCAGAAGCTTCACAGATATTGCAGAAAACTGCACCCAGTATCATGCAGGTCAAAAGTAGCGAGAAGCCACACTTCACTCCTCCGATTTCAAATTCGAGCGAAGCTACACCAACTGCCAGGATGACAAAGGCAACCGCAACCGAAAGACGTTTTGAACGGGAGTGGAAATATATTTCCATGGCATTTAAAGCCCAGCCAAGTACAGCACCTAGTATTACTGAAAGCACAATTTCCAGAACTGGTTCAACCAGTACTGAAATTAAAGAAATTGCGCCTGATTCTAAAGCTGTCGCAATACCAAAAGACAGCGCGAAGACAATAAGACCTACCGCATCATCGATGGCTACTACCATTAATAACAGTTTGGTTAAAGGTCCTTTTGCCTTATATTGTTTAACAACCATCAATGTTGCCGCTGGAGCTGTTGCTGCCGCAATTGCGCCCAGTACTATGGCGCTTGAAAGTGAAATTAGTTCTGGGAAGGCAAAATGCAGGGCAATAATACCGGCATCCACTATAAGGGTGGTGATAACAGCCTGAGCAATACCTACAATGATAGCCTGTTTTCCCATTACCTTAAGGTCTTTTACTCTGAATTCATTGCCAATCAGAAAGGCAATAAAGCCTAAGGCTACCTGGGTAACAATGGCCAGACCATTTAAGTCTTCCAAGGAGTTGAAACCAATACCAGGAATGCCAAAGGCCCCAATGGCATAAGGTCCAAGCAGCAGTCCACCAATCAGATAAGAAGTTACAGCCGGAAGATTAAAAAGCTTCGCAGCTCTTGACATCACCAGTCCAAAAATGAGAGCCAGTGATAAAGATATTAAAATAGTACTCATAAAATTCCCCTGAAATATTAAAAGGCTAAAAACTAGCCTTTTTAATTATCCATCTTTTTTAACATTTTACAAGAGAATATCAGAGATTTGTGTCATTTATTTCTCTTTCTATTTCAGGCACAATC
>JBJFHC010000123.1:0-1948 GCA_051893275.1 Erysipelotrichaceae bacterium
ACTGAATAAGTGTTTTCATCTGTTTATTTCCCTCTTTTCACATTTAAAGATGATAGAACAACAAACAAAAAACTGTCAATCACAATTATTGATTAACAGATTATAATTGCATCTTTATCTTTAAATTTTACATTTCTTCAAAACTAATGTCTTATGATGTACTTATAGTTATCGCCTGACTGTACAAAATGAGCTTCAATATGTTCGCCTATTGCCTCATCAAGATAAGTAAGAAGATACTCCATTCCCGGTTCTTCCAGATTGAAATGGCCCATATTCAAAGCTACCAGGTTTCTATTTAACATGGCCGAATCCCTGATGTATTCCATCATGGTAAAGTCGACAAGCTCCATAGTTAAAAGACAGTCAACATCACTCTTATCTACATTCATGATGGCTTCATTGGCATCCCCAAAGACATGGAAAAGTACAGCTGCCTTTTTAACATCAGTATTATAGTTTCCTATCATCTTAATTCCGTTTAGATTCAGTTTATCGATGAGTTCATATGATAAATCTTGTGCGCTGATACTTTTATCAAACTTATAGGCCGTACCTGGATTAATAGTATTATCAAGACAGCCAATATTGGTGGGTACAATTCTGTCTTCCCAGCCCATCTTATGTGCCAGTCCCAGAAAGATACCATCAATATATTCATTTCTATAGGGAATACCGGAATGAATATAATCATGATCACGCCACACCACAATATTATTCTCTTTTAAAAGCTGCTCTTTAGCCTTGAAAGTAGAATTGTTGCTGTCAAAAAGCCACTTCGTATGATCACCATGATTGTAAAACAATGCCTCATGACAGATTATCAGATTGGCATTTAATTCTATTGCCTTGCGTATGACCTCAAGCGATGCCCAGCAGGTTGTCACAATACATCGGCATTCATCTTCAATGCTTTCTTTACCGTATAGAATCTGATCACGCGTCTTTGTTTCATCAATAGTTCCATAGCCCTTATGGTATTTCTTGATATTTTCGATTACATCTTTAATCTTCATATATTGCCTCTTTTTTTATATTTTAAATCAGAAGAGACTTATTTCCTCACCATGAATTTTATCTTCGAATGTATTCAAATATTCAAAAAGCTTATCTGGTCTATATTCCATGTTGTTTTCTTGGCAGTATTTAATCAGCAGATTATTTAATCTGTATTCATCAGGAACAGGAAGTTCATAACTGTTTCCATATCTTTTAATATACTTATATTTAAGTCCCGGGAAATACTTATCCAGCTTATCATAGTAGTATTCCCTGTCACCTTCCCTTAAAGTTAAACCAATGCCAAAAGTCATAACCCCATAGACACCGGCATCCTTGCAGGCTTTAAGTATATTCATGATATTGTCTTCAGTATCATTAATAAATGGAAGTATCGGTGTCATCCAGACAATAGTAGGAATATTATTATCATGAAGTATCTTCAATGCCTCAATTCTTCTTGAAGTAACACAGACATTTGGTTCCAGTATTCTGCATAATTCATCATCAGAGGTAGTGATGGTCATCTGAACAACACACTTAGTTTTATTATTAATATTCTTTAACAGATCCAGGTCCCTTAATATTAAATCTGACTTAGTAATAACTGTAAAACCAAAATTATATTTATCAGTTAATTCCAGACACTTTCTGGTAAGCTTTAACTCTTTCTCTAAAGGCATATAGGGATCAGACATGGAACCCGTACCTATCATGCATCTTTTTCTTTTATGTTTTAAAGAATGTTCCAGCAGTTCTGGAGCATTTATTTTAACTTCAATATCCTCAAAATCGTGATTCATATTGTAACAGGTACTTCTGGAATCACAATAGATGCAGCCATGCTGGCACCCTCTGTAGATATTCATACCGTTATTACTGGATAGAAGACCTTTTGTTTTTACATAATGCATACTTAATTCTCAATCATCATTGAAATGATTTCTTT
>JBJFHC010000123.1:2048-3560 GCA_051893275.1 Erysipelotrichaceae bacterium
TTTGTTTTTACATAATGCATACTTAATTCTCAATCATCATTGAAATGATTTCTTTATTTGTTTCCTTCATTCCCTCGCTGGAAAGACGGCCTATATTTCTGATAGTATTTTCAATACCCTTTACCACAATACCATCGCCACCCTTGAACTCCTGATGCTCAAGATACATCTGGTAGCCAAAAATGCCGGCATCAACCGAGGCGGATATTTTGGCAGCACAGGAAGCCTTGGCTCCATCACAGATGATGCCCGAAGATATGGCCAGGGCATTTACCACGGTATGAATGATGGCATCATAGCTACCATCAAGCAGATAGGCAATACCCGCTCCAGCTGAAGCACCAGCTGATACGGCTCCACAGAAAGCTGATAATGTACCAATACGTGTCTTTTCATGTATCGCTACAAGATTAGACAGCACCAAGGCTCTAATCAGTTTATCATGGTCAATGTTATATTCTTTTGCATATTCAATTACTGGAAGTGAACAGGTCAGACCCTGATTGCCGCTTCCTGAATTGATGATTACCGGCATTTCACAGCCATTCATTCTGGCATCAGAAGCTGAAGCCGCCATGGCTCTGGCTTTTACTGCTACACTTTTGCCACTATGTTTAAGCAGTACTTTTCCAATATTGGCACCATAGTTATTCTTTAAGCCTTCTAAGGCAATATTGGTATTATATTCAATCTGTCTTTCAATTGTTTCTTTGACATCAGCTATATCAACGGTATCAGAAAAATCATAGATACTTTCCATATTCAGGCAGCTTCTGTCAGTTGAATGCGTCTTTTCCTTTTTATTTTCTTTCTGAAAAAGAATATCTCCATTCTTTTCAATCAATACTATATTGGTGTGGTAATGAGTAATACGTACCTTAGAATAATTATTATCTTTATATAAAGTCACAATCAGATCGAAAACATTACCATCATCAAGATGTTTTTCTTCAAAAGGCGTTTTATTCAGATAATCGGCTATTTCCTTCTTCTTTATTTCATCTACCTGCGATATTACTTCCAGCTCTTTATCGCAATTGCCCGCAATAATTCCAGCTGCCACCGCCGCACTTATTCCCTTAAGCTGATTGGTGTTAGGCACGATTACGCTTTTTACATTCTTGATTATTGAACCACTTGCCTCTACCACTACTCTATCAGGCAAATCACCCAGTACTTCTTTAGCCTTAGATGCAGCATAGGCCAGGGCAATAGGTTCTGTGCAGCCCATGGCTGGTATGAGTTCTTCTTTGAGAATAGCCAGATATTCTTTATATAATTGATTTTCTTTATTCATAACTCAATTATATCCTTTAAATCGCTGTTAAAAATGTACTTTATGACAGACAAAATTGTATAAAGAACCATTTAAAAACCCCATTAATGAACATCTGATTCTTCTATTGGTTCGTCAACCAGCAGAAGCGCTGTGAATCTAGATGTTCATTAACGGGGGAAGATAGTTATGGAGACAGCACATATTGATTTAAGATTGATAATATGTATTCCTGT
>JBJFHC010000124.1:0-14647 GCA_051893275.1 Erysipelotrichaceae bacterium
CTGTCAGCTGATGTGCGATATTTATTCCCGTTTTCTTTTTGAATCAGAAGTGTGTGAAAGAAGAGTTAATGAGTTCTTAAGTGCTGATGAATTAAAAAAGATAATGCTTAATGCGCAAAAAAAGGCTTATGGAGATGGATTAGACTCTGATTATCTTCATCCATATATGTGGTTATGCAAGGGTCATTATTATAATGCCGGCTATAATTTCTATAACTTCCCTTATGCCTTTGGTGGGCTGTTCTCAAGAGGCTTATATGAAATGTATGTTAAGGAAGGACCTTCTTTCTTAGATAAGTATAATGAAATGCTGAAGCTTACTCCGGTTAAGTCAGCAGAAGATGCTGCTCTGGTTGCCGGAATTGATGTAACCAAGCCTGATTTTTATCGTGAAACTTTAGAGGCAATGTCTAGGGATATCGATATGTTTATAGAACTTTGTGAGAGTATTTAATTTATGTATAAGTATATTTTCTGTGATTTAGATGCCACATTGTTTGATGATAATAAGAATATTTCTGAGAAGAATTATGAATCTATCAATAAGGCTAATGAAAATGGTTCCAGATTTTTTATCTGTACTGGCAGAACTCCCTACTGTATTGATGGTTTTACCGGAAGATTGAACAGTAATAATGCGGTGACTACCAATGGTCAGGTATTAAAGATGGACAATGAAATTTTGTATCATACAAAGCTTGATAATAATACGGCTTTAAAGATTCTGGATTTTGCCAGATGCCGAAACTTAAGACTTAGAGCCTTCGCTGATGAAAAGCTCTATGTGGTAAATGGTGATGATACGGGCTGGAGCTATACTATTTCTATTGATTCTAGTTATGATGATGTGGAAAGAATAATTAAAGAAGAAGGCATGCTTAAGTTTGTGATTGTGCTTAAGAAAGAGGAACACTATATTGCCGAGGAATTAAAGAAATTAGATCTTGAAGCTGAAATAATGTTCAGTTCAGAGAATTTCCTGGAGATTAATCATAAGGGAGATTCTAAAGGGAATGGTATTAAGAAGATCTGTGAACTGACTGATACCGATATTAAAGATACTATTGGTATAGGTGATAATCATAACGATATATCAATGTTAAAAACAGTAGGTCTTCCCTGCTGCCCGGCCAATGCGATTGATGAGGTTAAAAGAATATGTAAATATATTTCTCCTTATACCAATAATGAGAGCGCAGTAGCTGATATTATTGAAAAATTTGCGGTAAATTAAATAATAGTGCTGCCCAAAAGGCAGCACTGATTAGTTAAACAAATCATCCATTGTAACTACAGCCTGCATATATGATGAATATGAATTTTCTAAAAGACCGTAGGTAGTAATCAAAATTGGATGGATTGCATATCTGGTTCCAGTAATTTTTTGAAGATCACTGATTTTTTTCTGTATATCCAGATAAGTATCTTTATCTATCGAATATATGCCTGAAGAATATTTCATTTCACATAAATTGATAATCTGATCTTTCCTGACTATCAGCAAATCAATCTGTGAACCATATATACCGTTATCTGCATCTTTTTTACAGCTAAAGCTGTGCACATTGGTTAGTACACCTGATATACCCAGCTTAATCTTAATCTGGTTAATGTGTAATAAGCATACCCTTTCAAATGCCAGTCCCTGCCATGTATTCAGTTTTGGCATATTTAACTGATTAGTCCAGAAATGCTCATCATCAGGTTCATCCTTCATAAAGCTGTAATAAAAATAAGTAAAAGGATCCATCAGCTGATAAATTGCGTTTTTAGTTTTAGAACCGAATGAGCAATATTTCCGGATGAAACCACAATATTCCAGATCTTCCAGTTTTTTTGTAAGATCGCCAGAGTTTGTTATACCGGTGGCATCAATAATATCGTTTCTGTTCATCCCTATTTTTCGCGTTGAAAGAGCCTCTACGATTTTTATATAGGCCTCAGGCTTCTTAAATAGAGAGGAAAAAAGATATTCAAATTCTTTTTTCAGCGGTGCATCAGCACTAAAAAACATTTGATCAATATTCTGGTATACACTCAATCCTTTTTTAATAAACGACCAGTAAAAAGGTATGCCTCCAAAAATCATATAATACTGGATAATCTGTTCTCTTCCGCAGATAAGATTGCGGGATTTGGCATAGTCTTCGCATTCTTTTAAAGAAAATGGTGTTAAATTAATCTGTTCGGTAAGACGATTATATAAGCCCCCTTTGTTATGAATTATGTTTGACATCATCCAGGAAGTTGCAGAAGCGCAGACAATAAGAACTACATCTCTCCTGACTACGCAAAAACTGTTCCAGAAATTTTCTAAAGCCGAAAGCATATCACTTCTCGGTGTATCCATCCACGAGAGTTCATCGATGAATACAAGCTTCTTCTTTTCTGAAGATTTCTTAATAAGCTCTCTAAGCATATCAAAAGCTTCAAGCCAGCTTTTTGGTTTTTTATTAACTTTTAAGCCATAATCATTCAAAGAAGAGGCAAAACTTTCAAGCTGCATGGAATAGTTTCCATCAGACATAGCTGAATGCGAAAAAGTAAAACGATAATTAAAAGCTTCGTTAATCAGAAAAGTTTTTCCAATTCTTCTTCGCCCATATACAGCTATAAAATGTGAGTATTCATCTCTGACTGAAAATTTCAAAAGTTCAAGTTCTTTTTCTCTTCCGATTATCATAAAGTACCTCTATAATTTACTAAATCCATCTAAAAAATTGAGATTAAGTAAATTATAACACCGAAAATAAGGAAAAAGTGCCATTTTAGGCACTTTTTCAGTAGTAAAATAATGAGATTTAGTAAATTATAGACTAGTCTTCATGAGTAATAATATGTGACAGAGGAAGGGTTTTAATCCATTCACAGAAAGTACGCCATTCATCAAGCTTGTGACCTTTTCTTGATTTATAGATGTTGGCCAGAACTTCGTAGTTTAAGAGTACTGTTCTTTTCTGGTTGTATGAGCTTGGAAGTAGCTGTATCATCTGCCACCAGTAGTCTTTATCCTTGGTTTCGATGAATTTAAGACGGTATTCATTTAGCATTTCGATGGTTGGTTCTAATACTCTTTTAATAGATTCTTCATTTAAATGATCATGTGAGAAATCATCAAGGACAAATTCCTTGGCCTGAATTTTATGCATTGTACTGCAGGAATTGGCAACAGTTCCTACCTTATAGGTGTCATATTCCTTCCACCAGTAAAGTGGTGCGTTTATATCAAGATAAACAGTAATCATACGCATGAATTTGCGGTGGTCGGTACCGGCATTGGATAATCTTTCCATCAGATCTCTGTCTTTTTCGCCAATGCTGTCTGAGCTGGAATCAGACATCTTCCAGCTGTTCATTGGATTGCGCATGCCACGGATGGCTGCTTCCCAGCCCATTACTTCTGTATTTGTAATTTCTATCATGTCTTCACCTTTTTCTTTCTCAAGTATTGTACTATAGATAGTTTTTTTATGCTAAGTTGTACTATTTTTTAATATAATGACTAATGGAAGTATACAGGGGGAAGTTTTATGTTTGAAACATTCAAAATTGTATTAAATCAGATGATGGTACTGTTCCTTTTCATCATGATTGGTTATTTTTTAAGAAAGAAATCAATTCTGCCAAACAATGCAGATAATGTAATATCTAAACTGGAAGTAAACGTAATTGTGCCATGTCTGAGCTTTATTACTTTTGCCAACAGATGTACACTGGATAATCTAATTGAGTATTCTAATCTTTTAATCTATGGTGCTGGAGTTCTGGCTGCCGCTATTTTGATCTGTTACATTCTGGCGCCAATGTTCACCAAGGATGAATATGTGCAGAATATTTATCGATACGCTTTGGCTGTTGCCAACTTCAGTTATATGGGCAATGCGGTAGTATTGGGTATGTATGGCGAGGAGATGCTGTTTAAATATATGCTGTTTACTCTGCCTTTGAACCTGATGACTTATTCCTGGGGTGCCTATATTCTGACTCCTAAGGAGGCTGGTGCCAAGTTTTCTATTAAGTCACTTATTAATCCAATAACTGTATCTCTTGCTTTGGGTATGGTATTTGGTTTGACTGGTTTAACAGCTTATCTTCCTTCATTTGTATCAAGTACTATTTCATCAGCTTCTAACTGTATGGGTCCGCTGGCTATGATACTGACTGGTTTTGTCATCGGCAATTATCCTCTGAAGGATCTGGTTACAGACAAGAAGGTTTATATCGCCTCATTCTTAAGACTGATTGTGATTCCAAGTGTGTTCTTGATTGTATTGAAGTTTATCAATGCACCGGTTGATATTTTAAGGCTTACATTATTCGGTTATGCCTGTCCGTTAGGTTTAAATACTGTAGTCTTCCCGGCTGTATATGGCAAGGATACAATGACAGGTGCCAGAATGGCTTCTATCTCGCATATTATTTCAATCATTACAATTCCATTGATGTATATGCTTTTTGTAGGATAAGAATTAAAAAAGGCTCTCGTGTTATGGGAGCCCGTTTTCATTTAAACCATTCTTCATTTCTGTCAGGGTGAAAAGTATAGCACCAGTCGGTGTCGAGTTTTTCTATTTCACTCATTGTATATTCATCAAGATGAAAATCAAAAACTTTTGCGTTATCAATCATTCTTTCATATCTGCTGGATTTCTGTAAGGTTACAATGTCTCTGTCCAGACAGTAACGTATGCATAACTGGGCAACTGTTATATTGTTCCTTTGGGCCAGTTCAATGAGTTTTGGATCGTTAAAAGCCTTCCCCCGCATTAAGGGACCCCACGACTCAACAACTACGCTGTTGTCCTGACAGTACTTCACAATTGATTTCTGCTGATAGTATGGATGAATCTCCAGCTGATTCACCATTGGTTTAATTCTGGCTGTTTCTAAGAGATTATCAAGGTGATGTTCCAGAAAGTTGGATACTCCTATGGCTTTAATTAAACCTTTTTTATAATATTCTTCCATTGCCTTCCAGGTTTCCTGGTTGAGTTTTTTCCAGATATCATTTTTGCCCTGAGGTATTGGCCAGTGGATTAACAGTAAATCAATATATTCAATATTCAGTCTGTTTAAACTGTCTTCTATTGATATTTTAGCTTTTTCATAGCCCTGATTATCATTCCATATCTTGGTAGTGACAAAGAATTCTTCTCTTGGTATCCCTGATTCTCTAATTGCCTGACCTACAAGATGTTCGTTTTTGTAGCCCTGGGCTGTATCAATATGACGATAACCTGCCCTTATGGCATCTTTTATCATTCTAAGTCCTTCTTCATCGGCTGCGGTTTTATAGGTTCCATAGCCAAGTACAGGTATCTTTGTGTTGTTTGACAGGTATTTGTAATCCATTATTAATCCTTCTTTCTATGATATTTTATATTGTTAAAAAAGTACCTTAATTAAACAAAAGTACATTTTAATTATGGAAAATTTTAGGTTTTACAATTTAGGTATGAAACTTAGAATAGATGATTTAAATAATAAAGAATGGAAAGAAAAAGGATATATCCTTCCACATTATGATGTCAAGAAAGTAAGGGAAAAGACAAAGGAAAAGCCTGAGTGGGTACATTTTGGGGCCGGGAATATCTTCAGAGCTTTTATGTCGGCGGTTACTGATGAGATGCTTAATGAGGGTTTAACAGATACTGGTATTATTGTAGCTGAAGGTTTTGATGAAGAAATAATTGATGCGGTATATCGCAAATATGACAATCTGAATATCTATATTGAACTGAAAGCTGATGGAGACGTAACCAAAAGAGTAAATGCCTCGGTGGTTCAGAGCCTGAAGATGGATGGAGAAGACTTCTTTGAACTGAAGGAAATATTTGAATGTGAATCTTTAAAGATGGCATCTTTTACTATTACCGAAAAGGGTTATTCTACTTTGAATAATATCGATATAAATGAGAAAAACGATCCCTATAATGTGAAGAGCTATCTGGGCAAAATCTGTGCCCTTCTTTACTATAGATATTTAAGAAAATACAGGATTACTCTGGTATCTATGGATAACTGTTCCAGAAATGGTGACAGGCTCAAAGATGCCTTGTTACAGATTGCGAATATGTGGGTGGAATTGGGTTATGCAGAGAAGTCGTTTATTACTTATCTTAATAAATCAGTAAGCTATCCTTTGACCATGATTGATAAGATTACTCCAAGACCTGATGCAAATGTTGAAAAGATGCTCAAAGAAGATGGTGTTGAAGATATAAATACTGTTATTACTGATAAGAACAGTTATGTTTCAGCTTTTGTGAATGCGGAAGAGAGTCAGTATCTGGCAATTGAAGATAGATTCCTTAACGGCAGATTAAAACTTGAAGGTAAAGGAATTTATTATACAAACAGAGATACAGTGGAAAAAGTGGAGAGGATGAAGGTGTGCACCTGCCTCAATCCTCTTCACACTGCTCTGGCAATACTGGGCTGTCTTTTGAATTATAAGAAGATAAGCGATGAGATGAAAGATGAAGATCTGGTCAGATTAATTAAGCATATCGGTTATGACGAGGGCTTAAGATTTGTCTGTGATCCAAAGATTATTAATCCAAAGGATTTTATTGATGAATGTATCAATATAAGATTCCCTAATCCTTATCTTCCTGATTCACCGAAACGTATAGCCACCGATACTTCGCAGAAGCTGGCAATCCGTTTTGGTGAAACACTTAAGGAGTATGTTAAATTAAACGAAGTATCAAAGCTGAAATATATACCTTTAGTTTATGCCGGCTATCTGAGATATCTTGAGGGTATTGATGATTCGGGCAATGTTTTTGAAAGAAGTACAGATCCAAAACTGGAGATTCTTGATGAGAAAATGAAGAATATTGCGTTTGGAAAAGATGCCGAGCTGACTGATATTGAATCGGTATTAAGGGATGAAGATATTTTTGGTCTGGATCTTATTGAAGCGGGTCTGGGAGAACTTGTTTTGCATTATTTTAATCACATGAACAAGATAAATGGCGTAAGAAAACTGTTAAGGGAGATTTAGGTTATGAAGATGACATTCAGATGGTATGGAAAGAATTCAGATTCAGTTACTCTGAAACAGATCAGACAGATTCCGGGAATGAGTGGAATAATGGGTTTTCTGGACTATAAGCCAGCCGGTGAAGTATGGACAAAAGAAGAAATTAAAAATTATGTCGATGAAGTACATGAAGCTGGACTTGAATGTGAAGTAATAGAGAGTGTTAATGTACATGAGGATATTAAGCTTGGTTTAGATACAAGAGATAAATATATCGATAACTATTGTGAAACTGTAAAGAATTTAAGTGAGTATGGTGTTAAAGTCATTATTTATAACTTTATGCCGGTATTTGACTGGTTAAGAACCGATCTGAACAGAGAAATAGAAGAAGATGGATCTAATTCGCTATATTTCAGTGAACAGGATCTGGGCAATCTTACACCACTGGAGATTGTGAAAAATACGGCAGATAATTCGCATGGCTTTTCTCTTCCCGGCTGGGAACCGGAAAGACTGAAGGATCTGGAGAGGGTTTTGAATCTATACAAGGATATCGATGAGGAAAAGCTTTTTGAAAACTATAAGTATTTTTTAAAGAGGGTTATTCCGGTCTGTGAGAAATATGATGTGAGGCTGGCCTGTCATCCCGATGATCCGGCCTGGCCAATATTTAATCTTCCCAGAATCGCCCATTCGCTTGAACAGTTTGAAAGAATAATTGGACTAGTCGATTCACCATACAACACCATCAATGTCTGTACTGGCTCTCTTGCCTCTAATGTGAATAATGATGTAGTACAGATTATCAGGGAACTGGGAAAAAGAAACAGAATTGCGGCTGTTCATGTAAGAAATATTAAGCATCTGGGAAGTGAAAGGTGTTTTAGAGAATCCGCTCATCTTTCAAAGTGTGGTGATCTTGATATGTATGAAATAATGAAAGCTATTCATGATTATTGTCCTGATGTCTATATTCGTCCCGACCATGGTCGAATGATCTGGGATGAGGTAGCAAGGCCAGGCTATGGATTGTATGACAGGGCACTTGGTGCCTGTTATCTGAATGGTCTGTATGAAGCGATAGAGAAAGGAAGTAATTAAAATGGAGATTGTGATTGTCGAAACTTCAGCTGTAAGTTCAAATGAATTAAAGGTCTTAATTAAAGAAATTATTCCTGAGGCCAGTGTACATGAAATTATTGATTCATCATTAATAGATGAAGTGGTAGCCAATAATGGTCCATCAGCCTTTGTGAAGCACAGAATGAAGACTTATTTTGAATTTGCGGAAGAAATGGGTGCTGATATTATTCTTAATCAGTGTTCTTCAGTTGGCGAAGTAGCAAATTGGATAAGCAATAAGATAAGCATCCCGGTTGTTTCAATTGATAAAGGCATGGCGGTTGAGGCAGTAAATAAGGGTACTAAAATCGGACTGGTCGCAACAGTTAAAACCACTGTTAAACCAAGTTCAAATAATATTCTGAATACCGCTAAGGAATTAAATAAAGATATTAAGCTTAAGACTTATCTTTGTGATGGAGCTATGGAATATCTGATGAAAACCGGTGACAAGGAAGGACATAATCAGATGGTTATTGACCTTGTGAAACAGGCAGTGGCTGAAAATGATGTGGTCTGTCTGGCTCAGGGGTCAATGACTGCTTTAGAACCATATCTTGGACAGTTTGATAAGCCGGTATATACTTCGCTTAGAATTGGTGTGGAATATTTAAAGAAGGTTCTATATGGTGCAGTATCTGCAAAGTAATTATCCTGAAATACTTGATAAGTTATATAAAGAAAGTGTCTTTAATATTAAGTGGGTAATGCTCGATGATGATCCTACTGGTGTGCAGACTCTTCATGATGTATCGGTATACACTCAGATAAATGAAGAAAGTGTCAGATCTGGTTTTGAGGAAGAAAATAATATCTTTGTGCTTCTGACAAATTCAAGAGCCCTGCAGAAAGAGGAAACAATAATAATGCATAGAGAAATAGCTTCTTTATGCGATAAAATCAGCAAGGATTTAAATATTAATTATCTTTTTCTATCCAGATCAGATTCAACACTCAGGGGCCATTATCCTTTAGAGACAGATATTTTAAATGAAACTGTTAAGGCGGACGCAACAATACTCTGCCCTTTCTTTCTGGAAGGAAACAGATTTACGATTCATAATGAACACTATATTTTAATGAATAATGAGCTTGTAAAAGCTCAGGATAGTGAATTTGCGAAAGATAATACTTTTGGCTACAGGAGTTCCAATCTTCATGATTATGTAATAGAGAAACATGGCGGTAATTATCCAGAGAATAAAATTAAGCATATTGATATTGATGACTTAAGAGAAATGAACTTTGATAAAATCGAATCAGTTTTAATGAAGGTCACTAATAACGATGTGATTACTGTTGATGCCTGCAGCTATGATGATCTGAAGGTATTTGCACTATGTATATATAATGCGATTAAAAATGGAAAGAGATTTGTCTTTAGATGTGCAGCTTCTCTGGTTAAGGTAATTGCCAGAATAAGTGATAAGCCTTTGCTTAAGAAAGAAGAACTTATCGATAAAGACAGTTCGGGAGGACTTGTCATCTGTGGTTCACATACAGCCAAAACCAACTCACAGATTGAATCTTTAAGGCAGAGAAATGATGTAATATCTGTTGAGTTTGATGTAAACAGAATAAAGGAAAATGAGTCTCAAAGAGTAAGGCAGGAGGCTGAGAAGTATATTTTAGATAACAAGGTAGTTCTCATCTATACTTCAAGGCTGGTAATTAAATCTGAAGATAAGGCCGAATCATTAAAAATATCGACCGATATTTCAGATGCGCTGACAGATATAGTTAAAAAGATGAATGTAAAGCCAGGATTCATAATTGCCAAAGGGGGTATTACTTCCAGTGATATTGGCGTCAAAGGCTTAGGTGTTACTAAGGCAAAAGTTATGGGTCAGATTAAACCTGGCATTCCGGTATGGAAGTGTGATGAGAATTCTAAGTTTAAGGATCTTCCATATATAATTTTTCCCGGCAATGTCGGCTATGAAAATACCTTAAAAGAAATAGTTGATGAATTAAGGTGACAAAAGGGCAGCATTTGCTGCCCTTAAGTCATAAGAAGGAATATCTTTATCTGATTAAGGATAGGTAAATTGATTCAAGATCTTTATTGGTAAGATCTTTTTTTGTGTTGGCTGGAGAGCCAGATATTATGGCGTCAGAAGCCATTTTTTCAACTAAAGAGATATAAAGATTATGATCTTTAATTATTTCTTTCATTGAAGGAATATTGAGATGAGCCAGGAGTTCATGAAGCTTATCTAGGAATTCTTTTGTAGCACATACATCGCAGCATTCCTTTGATAAACCAGTTTTTCTGGCAATTTCAGCCAGGTCTGCCTGTATATCATCCTTACAGTAGTTGAGACAGGCTTCCAGCAGTACGGCATTGGATAAACCATGGGCAATATGGAAATTGGCACCGATTGGACGAGACATGCCATGAACAATAGTTACTGAAGAATTGTTGAAGGCACAGCCAGCTTCATAAGCGGCGATCGCCATATTTGTGCGGGCCTCAACATTTCCAGGTTCATCATAGCAGACTGGCAGATATTTGAAGATTTTTTCAATTGCGGAAAGCGCAAAAGTGTTGGATAATGTCTGAGCTTTTCTGGAAGTATAGGCTTCAACCGCATGACACAGGGCATCTACACCGGTTGCGGCAGTTACTGATTTTGGCGCAGTCATAGTGAAGGCTGGATCAATAATAGCGATTGATGGAATTAAGGAAGGTCCCTTAAGCAGCATCTTAACCGAATTAACTGTATCGGTGATTATAGTAAACTGTGTTGTCTCTGAACCAGTACCGGCGGTAGTTGGAATGGCCACCATAGGAACAACATTATCTGTGAATGATTTACCCATCATGGTGTTTAAGTTAACACCCCTGCCAAGTTTTGCGGACATGGCAATAGCTTTCATTGAATCGATTGGTGAACCGCCACCCATGGCTATCATGTAGTCACAGTTATTTTCCAGATAGGTATCTAATCCTTCATTTATCATTGAATCAGTAGGTTCACCAGATATTCCTGAGAAAATTATGTATTCTTTCTTATTTGCATCAAGAATATCCGTCAGTTTTTTAATGTTGCCCAGTTTGATCATCATTTCATCAGTTACGATAAAACATTTGTTTCCTAATGAAGAAATCGTTGAAGCTGCTTCAGTTAAGGCGTTTTCACCGGTAAAAAGATGTGGACAGCTGATAAATTCTCTTGCCATATTATTTCACCATATATGAACGAATGATGGATACAAGTTCGTCATAACCTTTCAGGAATCCAGAAATAGTAGCTATAAAGGCACCATAATGTTCAAATTCTTCTGGTTTCATACCATCTGGTTCAAAAGCTTTATTGAATTCTGGGAGTTTCTTTAGTTTCTCGAGATATTCAGGATTTACTTCATCATTAATGGTTTCTTTAACTTCATATTCAGAGGCGTTGTACTTTAACTGCCAGCCGTATGGAATTGTTAAGACGAGATCACCACCGATAAACTGGTTCCAGTGATATGGGTTACGATAAGCAGCTACCAGCAGTTTTGTACGGTATCCTCTTTCTTTAAAAATCTTGTAGGCATTCTTTACAACCGCAACGCCTGCCCATTCCAGAATTTCTGGTTCAACAAGCATACCCTTAGCAGCGCAGTCTTTCTTTAGATAGTCATCTACTCTTCCAGCCATAATGGTACATACTGGATTCATTTCATCTACTGGCAGGCCTTCAGCAATTCTTCTGTTTAAGCCTCTTTCTACAGCTTCAGCTACGGCAATAGCCTGGGCTACCGTAAATGATACAGTTGCGTTTACAGAAACGCCTCTGTAGGTCATTTCTTCAAAAGCCTCAACACCAGCCTTTGATGTAGGCGCCTTGATCTGGGAATTTGGTACAGTACTTGCCAGTTCTACGGCATGTTCTACCATCTTGTCTTTTGAGCGATAGAATTTGGCGTTGGTCTGGAAAGAGATTCTGCCCTTTTTGCCCTTTGTTTCTTCAAATACTGGTAATAATAGTTTTGAAGCTTTGGCACCCATGGCTTTAATAGTTTCCCAGGCAACTTCGTCTTCGGTATAAGAAGGATTATCTTCAATAATCTGATTAATTGTTGGTTCCCAGTCTTTCAATTCCTTCTTTAAGACATTCAGCACGATTACTGGATTGGTTGTTGCGCCAACACCGCCATTTTCAACACAGTAGCTTAATTCTTTACAGCTGCATGAGTCGTTCCAGATCTGAGTTTCTGGAAATTTTGTGGTTGTTTCTAAAAGTTTGTTCATATTTCCCCCTTTTAAAACTTATAGACATCTAATTTATCACTGTTAACCCATTCATGTTCTGGGTCATAGATTCTGGTTTTGGTCCATGGATTATTCTCAAGATGTGGAATCATCCAGACATAGTACATGGCATAGCCCGGTGCTGCATTCTGTGGATGCGTTTTGCCTCCTTCAATCAGGGCAACAGAATTGTTGTGTATCTTATATGCATCTTCACCTATGAAGCAGGTACCAAAGCCCTGAGCTTTATCAAATTTATAAAAATATACTTCAGGCTGCGGATGATGGTGAGGCGGATAGCTTGACCAGATTCCTGGCAGATTGATTATTTCTCCCAGTACCATATTTGAATATGGTGTTCTTTCATAGTCCAGAATGGTAGTCACTTTTCTTCTGGTCGTATCTTTTAAAGGACCTTCACCAAAGTAGCCAATATCAATATTTGAGGAATCATAGAATACCGGTTCAAATATATTCTGATTGTTTTTTCTCTGAATCAGTATTTCACTGTCTTTCAGTATCTTGATATTAACCAGAGTATTTTTTGATACATGCAGGCAGCTGGCTTCTTCCTCGAAACAGTTTTTTCGGCTGCATGTTATTTCTTTATTGTCAAAGCTGAGAATGATTTCTCCTTCCAGAAGCAGAAAGGCAGATTCCTGTTCGCTGTAGCAGAAGGTAAAGTGTTCATCTTTTCTGCATCTAAGCAGGTCGACATTCATGAACATTTCATCTTTTTCTTCGGCAAGTGCGTTGAGGCCGTATTTTAATTCGGCAAAATTTTTGAACATGTTTTCTCCTTAATAATCAAATAAATACCACTTTAATAAAGTACTGTTTTTACTTTAAAAAAGGTGTTTTTCTTTGATTTCATCTAGATATTAGCACTTATTTTTTTGAATTCAATTGTGTTTTAAAAAATAATGAAAAAAGTACCGGATAAAGAAAAAAGTACCGTTTTAAGGGTAAAAAGATTTTATTTACTATTGGTAATTAATTTCTATAATGGTGAAAAGAGGTGAAAATGCAAAAGAAGAAAAATTTCTACTATGCACAGGCAATTCTTAAGGTATTAATGGATTATGATGTGGTAACCATTGATCAGATCGCTAAGGAAGTCGGTTTATCAGAGAAAGCGGTGCGTATCAAAATTGATACGATTAATGATTATTTAATTGAAAATAATCTCGGTTCTATTGAAAAGAAAAGAAGAATCGGTATCTGGCTGAATGCTTCAGATGAATCAAAAATCTACATTGAACAGAAAATTATCAATGGCGAAGATGTTACTGATCATTTAAGGAATAATCAGGCCAGAATGTATACGGCCTTAAAAAGAATACTTAAGGATTCAAAGAACAATCGTCTGACAGTCAATCAGCTGGCTGATTCGATGTATCTTTCGGTACCTACTACTTTAAAGGTTATTAATGAGTGCCGTGACTGGCTGAGATTATTTGACATTGAGCTTAAAGTAATCCGAAACAAGGGTTTTGAGCTTAAGTGCAATGAATCGCAATATCGAATAGCGATTAAGCATTTTATTCTGCATTTTAATCATGAGGAAGAGATAGATGATACTATCAATTACTTTATGCCCAATATTAATACCAAAGCAGTAAGGGAGTGTATCATTCAGACCGAGAATGAATGGGGCTGTTCCTTTGCGGAGGAGAGTTTTAATGAAGTTCTGATTTATATGTGTCTTTCCATATACCGTCAGTATCTCGACAGAACTAATGTGGTATTTCTTTCTAATGAGGAATTAAGAATACTGGAGTCCTATAATGAAACTTCTTTTACAGTTTCGATGGTAAATAAGGTTAAGAATAAGTTTCCAAATTATGAGCTGAAATCTTCAGAAATAGCTTTTATTTCAATTCCAATCCTATGTTCCAAGATGATTGATCCAAGCTACAATATGGCGGTAGAAAGTATTATCCGTGAGTATGATGACAGGCTGAAGGAGTTTGTTAAGCGCATCATTTCAGTAGTATCTGAGGTATTTAATGTTGATATGACCGGTGATCAGATTCTGTTTAATGGTCTATTAGCACATATGAAACCGGCAATCTTTAGATTAAGATTTGAAAGAACGGATAAGAATGATCTCAAGGGCTATATCAAGAATGAATATAAGAAAGCTTTCCGTGTATCATGGCTGATTTCCGTATTATTTGAGGAGTATTTTAATCTGATAGTTACTGAGGATGAATTAAGTTATATCACAATCTATATACAGTCAGCGCTTGAAAGAAACCAGAGACCAATAGATGTGGTACTGGTAACCAAGA
>JBJFHC010000125.1:0-3542 GCA_051893275.1 Erysipelotrichaceae bacterium
CATTATCCCAGAAGTCTAATTATCCAAGAAGTTTCTTCATTTCCTGCATAAATAAAGGAGATTTCAGAAAAACTTCTCGGATAATTTTTTTAGTTTTTATCCATAATTAAATCAGGAGGATTAATATTATGGATAATTACACTAACGATGAACTCTTGCGTATTAGAGATGATTTTATTGACTTTCTTCGTAAAAGAAATTACCAGGAATCTACCCTTGGGGTTATAAAACGAAGAATAAATAACCTGTTTGAATTTCTTGAGAAAAATTCATATTCTCTTACTAGGGATGGGGTTGACAAGTACCTAGAGTATATATTTAATTCAGAACTTGTGGAACTGACCAAGAATACAATCTTTTATATAACGAGAAGATTTTCTGAATATTTTTTCGACGGCACTTATACTCCAAATCATCCTTATAATACATTTGTACAGCCACCTTTAAATAACTATTACCAGGGTGTTCTCAATGAATACATGGCTGATTGTAAGGAAAACGGAAATAAAGATTGGACAATCACAAATAAATATAGAAGAATATCCAGATTCCTTTTTGAGTGTCAATCAAGGAATATTGAAAACCTTAATGACCTTGATGGTTACGTACTATTAAGTATTCTTAACTGTTTTAATTCGGATAAAGAAAATATCTGGCCATCTATAGCTCTGTTTCTTAATTATTTGGCTAAAAAGGATTTAGTACAGAATGACCTGTCTCTTCTTATTCCAAAAATCACAAGGAGCGAAAAGTTACCTACAGTATATACTGTTGATGAGATAAAGAAAATTGAGGATTCCATAGATACAAGCACTTTTAAAGGTAAGAGAGATAAGGCAGCACTTTTATTGGCAACAAGGTTGGGCATCAGAACGTGTGACATACTTAATCTGAAAGAAGACAATCTGAACTTTAAAAATAATACTATTAACTTTATACAGATAAAAACTGATACAGAAATAACACTTCCGATGGTTGATGATGTAAAGAAAGCTCTTGAGGATTATCTTGAGGAAAGAAACAAAATATCTGTGCCTATTGAAAATATCTTTATTGCGGTTAAAGGGCAGAACCTCAAGCCACTTCATGGCTCAGCCTTAAGGTTTGCCCTTACTTCTTATTTTGATAAAGCCGGTGTGGACTATAAAGACAAGAAACACGGTCTTCATTCTTTACGTTCTTCACTTGCCTCGTCGATGGTAAATGACAATGTATCCTACGACATAGTAAGAAAAGTTCTTGGTCATACTGATGATGATTCTATTAAACACTACGCAAGAATTGATATAGAAGAGCTTAGGAAATGTGCCATTGAAGTTCCTGCACCATCTGGTAAGTTCAAGATGTTTCTTGAGGATGGCAGCTTATAATGAGAAGTATATTTGCACAAGAAATTACAGATTATCTTAATTCTGTAAAAAACGCATATTCTGATAGTTCTTACAATCACTTTAGATGTTATCTAAAACGCTTTGATGAATGGCTGTATACTTCGAAAATAGATAATAAGAATCTTAATAGAGATATTATACAAAACTACACCAAAACAATAACTGGTGAACATTTGACAATTAATGAACATCTCGATTCTATTATCAAGTTTCTAAAATATTTAATATCTCTTGGTTATAATGAATATATTCCAGAGAAAATGAAAAACACTTCATCTTATATTCCGTATTATTTCTCAGATGAGGATGTGTCCAATATCTTCGAGATATGTGATAACTTAAGTTCGCGAAATGTTTTAAGAATAAATAATAAATTGGAAAATATGGAAATACCAATGTTAACCAGAATCATGTATGGTACTGGCTCAAGACTTACTGAAACAGTATCCTTAAGAGTTAAAGACGTTGATTTTGAAAAGAAAGCCATATACTTTACTCATGACACTAAGAAAAAGAAACAGAGGATTGTACCGGTACATGAAAGTCTTTTTGAGATTCTTGAACAGTATATAGAAGCTATGGGATTAAATTGTCAGCCTGATTCTTATCTCTTCCCTTTAGCCACCAACAGCTCAGCACACATAGTGTCAAAAACTCTGTCGGATTATTTCAGTAAAGTAATTTTAAGTGATATCAGGAAAAGACAGAATCTTTCCAAACACCAAAGAGGTGCGTGTATTCACCAGTTCCGCCACAGCTTTGCCCTTCGTTCTTTCAGACAGTTTGAACTTAGTGGCAACTCTTCAAAGAATCTTGTGCCTATACTTTCCCTGTATCTGGGCCATGATTCTTTAAATGAAACAGAAAAGTATTTAAGATTCAGCTATTTACTATATCCTGAAGCCAATGAAAAGATGTGTGAACTTACAGATGACATCTTTCCTGAGGTGAACTTCGATGAGTAAGCAGATTAACTTATTAGACCGTTTAGAAGACTTTATCAACGACTATCTTCCAAATGTAAAAGGATTAAGTGCCAATACTGTTAAATCTTATAAGGATACTTTCAGACTGATGATAATTTATTTTGAAGAAAAGAAAGATATTCCCTGCAGGAAACTGGCATTTATAGATCTTAATGTTGAGAATATAAAGGAATTCCTTAAGTGGTTAGAAGAAGACAGGGAATGTTCTGTCTCTACCAGAAACCAGAGACTGGCAGCCTTGTCATCTTTTTCGGTCTATGCCCAGAACATGGACTTTGATGCAGCATCGGTATTCAGAAGTGCAGTTATCAAGATTCCAAAGAAGAAGTCTATAAACAAGAAGAAGTCATATTTTACTGTTGAGGAAGTAAGGATACTGTTATCTTTACCAAACGATAACTATGAAACAGGTCTTAGAAACAAGGTTCTGTTGTCTTTAATGTATGCCACTGGTGCCAGAGCCCAGGAGGTATGTGATCTTAAGGTTAAGGATTTTAACTTCAGCGTAAAACCGGTTACTGTATCAGTACTTGGCAAAGGCTCTAAAAGAAGACAGATCTCAATACCCGATAAAGCCAGCACTATTATCTATAAGTACATTAGGCATAGGAAGATAGACGATAAACCTGACAGCTTTATCTTTTCCAGTCAGACTCATGAAAAGATGAGTGTATCCTGTATAGAAGAAATCTTTAAAAAGTATATCAGGGAAGCTAAGGAACTTCATCCTGATTTATTCAAGATGGAAAGCTATTCTCCTCATTCCATGCGTCATACTACAGCTACTCACATGGTAGAGATGGGCATACCGCTTGTAGTAATCAAGAACTTTCTTGGCCATTCATCTATTACTACAACGGAGGTTTATATAGAGATTGCCCAGAATACCATTGATAAAAATGTCAGGGAATGGAATAAAAAATGGTTCGGACCATCTGTTAAAGCTGATAAAAAGAATGATAAGAATGACATTCCATCATTCCTGAAATAGTTAAAAAATTATCCGAGAAGTTTTTCTGAAATCCCCTTTATTTATGCAGGAAATGAAGAAACTTCTTGGATAATTATACTTCTGGGATAATGGGCGTTATTCAAGAACTCGAATAAGTGCCACGTTGAAAGATACCTCCAGTCAGGCTATGATTTTGAAGGCAGTGAAACCTGC
>JBJFHC010000126.1:0-3479 GCA_051893275.1 Erysipelotrichaceae bacterium
TGCAACAGAATTTCATTACAGAACGAAAAAATCAGATTTTCTGCAAGGCTGAATCTAAAAGTTCTGAAAGCCTTTACATTATTTTTTTCTGATTTTAAAATGCAGTCAATAGATGGCCACTATTTATTATTTATAAGGAGAAAATATGTCTAGTAAATATTCTGATTCCTGCGCACAGATTGTTGATCTGTTAGGCGGAAAAGATAATATCAATTCATTAACTCACTGTATTACCCGTTTACGTTTTTCTTTAAAGGATGAATCTAAGGCCAATAAAGAAGAAATTGAAAAAGTAAAAGGTGTATTATCAGTTGTAATATCTGGCGGACAGTATCAGGTTGTCATCGGTGCCAAGGTAAATGCCTATTATGACACTATAGTAGAAATGTATAATCTTGATTCAGCTGCAGCAGATGAACCACAGGAGTCTAAGGGCTGGTTCAACGCCTTAATGAGCACAGTATCCGGCATTCTGATGCCAACACTGGGCGTTCTTACCGCTGCCGGTATTGTCAAAGGTGTTATTTCCCTTCTGGCAACCCTTAATGTAGTTTCTACTGATTCTGGTGTCTACATGGTACTTTATGCCCTGGGTGATGGCTTCTTCTATTTCCTGCCAATTCTCTTAGGTTTTACAGCTGCCAGAAAGTTCAAGTGTTCTGAATTTGTCGGTGCATGTATTGGCTGTGCTCTGGTATATCCAGCCATGGTTAATATCGGCACAACTTTACCTGTTGCCGGTACAATTCTTTCAGGCACAGCCTTTGAAATGAGCTATTTCAATACCTTCCTGGGTATTCCAATCGTAATGCCAGCTACTGGCTATACCTCAAGTGTAGTTCCAATTATTCTGGCTGTCTGGGCAGCTTCCAAGATTGAAAAGTTCTGCAAAGCTCATATTCATGAACTTTTAAGCAACATCCTTACTCCTATCATTACCTTAGTAGTATCTGTTGCCCTGACTTATATCATCATCGGTCCAGTTTCAATGTTTATCTGTGGTGTAATTTCACTGGTCGTAAACTGGCTGTACTCAATTCCTTACGTTGGCGGTATTATTGCCGGAGCTCTTCTTGGTGGCGGCTTTGGTGTACTGGTTCTGTTTGGCTTACACTGGGTTATTATTTCCATTGCCCTTTCAACAATTGCGATTCAGGGCTTCGATGTAATGATGGCCTGTGGCGGTATCGGCCCAATGATTGGTATGTTCCAGGGTCTTGCCATCTGTTTTGCAGCCCGCAAGAACAAGAAGGTCAGAGATCTGGCTATTCCAGCCACTATCTCCCAGATCTGTGGTGTTGGTGAACCATTGATGTACTCTATTCTGATTCCAATTAAGAAACTGTTTGGCATCAACATTCTTGGCGGCTGTATCGGTGGAGCCATTATTGGTATCCTTGGTACCAAGATGTATATGTTTGGTGGTTCAGGTTTATTCGGCATCTTCAACTATGTTAATCCAGCCGGTGGCATGGCTGATGTCTGGAAGTACTGCATCGGTGTCGGCATTGCCGGTATTGCCACTATTATTATGACTATTGCAGCCTATAATAACGAGGAAGCAAATCGCTGCATCAAATAATTAACTTATGGCGGGTCAAAAGACCCGCCAATTTGGAGAAAAAGATGAATTTTGATCATACAAAATATGAAACTGAATCATTAAAACTTAATGATACAGAAATCAAATATCGCTCATACAGGAATCTCATATACTGCCAGAAACCTAAAGATGATATCCAGAAAATGAACATATTTGTACCTGAAGCCTATTATCATAACGAAACAATAAATGGCTACGATATAAATACGGCACCAGTTTTCATGCCCAATACCGTGGGTGGCTATCTGCCAGGTACACCCGATGAACCAGGTCTTAACCGTCATGGCCATCCAAACTCCATTTTCAAAGCCCTGGAACATGGCTATGTTGTAGCCTCAGCCGGTGTAAGAGGCAGAACCAGCGGCAAGATTTCGGATGAATTCTTTGAAGGTTCAAAAGAAAACTACATGGGTAAAAGTACCGGTGTAATGTGTGGCAAGGCTCCTGCCTTTATTGTCGATATGAAGGCGGCAATAAGGTATTTAAGAGAATTTAAAGATATACCCGGAAACAAAGAAAAAATCATAACCAATGGTACAAGTGCCGGAGGGGCCCTTTCAGCCCTGACTGCAGTAAGCGGCAATATTAAAGAATATGAGCCATATCTTGAGGAAATTGGTGCATATAATCAAAGAGATGATATCTATGCAGCCTCAGTTTTCTGTCCGATTCATAATCTCGAAAATGCCGACAAAGCCTATGAATGGCAGTTTAATAAAGAAACCAGATTCTATCGCACAAAACACAAAAAGACTGAACACGGTATTGAAAGAGTTCCCTTTAATGGTGATATGACAGATGAACAAGTAAAATTATCCTGCGAATTAAAGAAACTCTTCCCTGAATATGTAAACAGCCTTAATCTGGGTTTAAGCCTTGATGAAAACGGGGAAGGAAGCTTTAAAGAATATATTAAAAAACTGCTGATAGATTCCGCAAATAAGGAACTTAGGACTCAGCATAATTTAAATGAACTATCCTATATCTGCGGTAAAGATTCCAATATTAATGAACAGGATTACTTCATTAAAAAAGATAATGAAATAACTGATATAGACTTTGACGCATATATAGCCAGGATAACCCGTATGAAAGTAACCCCAGCCTTTGACTCATTGGACCTCAGTTCTCCTGAGAATGATGAATTTGACAATAAACACTTCAGTCTGTTCTCCTATGAAAATTCATCAGTAAATGGTCAGATGGCAGATGAAAATATTATCAGAATGATGAATCCCGTAAACTATGTAAAAAATCCCGATTGTGCAAAACACATTCGAATAAGACATGGTTCGTTTGACAGAGATACCTCCCTGGCCATACCGGCTATCCTGGCTTTACTGCTTAAGAAGAATGGCATAGATGTTGACTTTGAAATTCCCTGGGGTTTAGTTCATTCTGGCGATTATGATCTGGATGAATTATTTAAGTGGATTGATTCCAGAAAGGATTAACATGGCATTATTTAACTTCAAAAAGAAAAATCTGGAAATTGTATCGCCGGTAAGCGGCAATATCATTCCTAATTCACAGATACAGGATCCAGTATTCGCAACAGAAATGATGGGCAAAACTGTCGCCATTGAACCAGACGAGGAAGATGTTGTCTGTCCGATTGACGGCACAGTTGAAGCACTTTTTCCAACCGGCCATGCCTTTGGCATCACCAGTAAGAATGGTTTATCTTTGCTGGTACATATCGGTATCAATACTGTAAACCTTAATGGTGAAGGCTTTAAAACCTTTATAACTCAGGGTCAGAAAGTAAAGACAGGCGACAAAGCAATACAGTTTAACGCGAAGCTGATTAAAGAAAAAGGCTGTCCGCTTACTACCATGCTGATAGTAACCGAAAACCCAGAAAACCTTGATATTC
>JBJFHC010000127.1:0-3471 GCA_051893275.1 Erysipelotrichaceae bacterium
TTTTTCTCCCTCTATATTGTTATTGTCAAAAAAATTAATTATTCCTCACTTTTTTGATCAAAAAGCGAAAAAAAGTTATTGTTTTTATGACAGAAATAGGGATATGTCTAATGTTAAATAGTATTTTTAGAGTAGATTTTGACAGTTTCCGTTTTGATAAATGTGGACTGTATTATCTGTTATTTAGGTTCTAATATTAAACGCTGTAAGATGCTTTCTGTAATATTTTTTATCGTTAATAAGGGCAATCCCAAAAGTTTTTTTGCCTGCATCTTTCAAAGAAGCACCGATGTGATAAGCTATCTCTCTATCGAGAATTAAGAACCTATCGTGAAATGCGTTTGTATATTTAACTAGTAAATCTGGATATTGTGAATTAAAATTAATTAAATCTATATCGGTTAATCTTGTATGCTGACGAGTATAAACTGTAACAGATACACCTGTATTTTTCTTTGCCAGCAGGTTAAGTGTTCCTATGTCAACATAGCCATCTATTAACGTAATTTCTTTTTCTGCTTTCTGAATTAAACTTACCAGAAGACTGAAAGCGTCATATATCTGTCCATCAAAAAACACTTTTTGGTTAGATTCTTCATGTTCGGATATATATTCAAATATTTGTTCCATCTTTTCATCTGTCTGCTTCTGATATGCCAGCTGTTTTAATTCTATGGTGCTGATACGTTCAAACATTAGGGAATTGTTAGCCATAAAATGTCTCATCTCAACAAATGATTTCATAATGGCAATGCTCGTCTGTATAGCTGTGTCACTTCTCAAAACTGCTGACAGCATGGCAATCCCCTGCTCTGTAAAAACATAAGGCAGGTACTTGCGGTGTTTGCCTCGACCATCATCTTCGTTTAAGGTCGCAATTTGCGACCTTAAAGATTCTGTTTCTTCTTCATTCAGCTGAAAACGGAATTCTTCGAAAAAGCGTGTTATATTTCTTTTTACGGCTTCGTTGAGTCTTTTAGTTTCTACCTGATATAGCTTTGCAAGATCATTGTCCAGCATAACCTGCTGATTTCGTACAGTATATATCATGCTTTTTATGTTATAAGCAGATTGTTCTGCGCATGTTGGATTTAGGTTTTCTTCTGTCTGTTTTAAAGGGTTCTGCTCTGTATTATTCATGTGTTTTTATAGCTCCTCTATATTGTTATTGTCAAAAATTTGGCAGATTCCTAACTTTTTTGATGAAAAAGTGAAAATAGTTTTTGTTTTTGTGACAGAAATGGGGATATGTCTAATGGAAAATAAAAACCCCGTCTTCATGACAGGGCTGAATGTTTTATAGAAGTTCTGGTATGAGTTTAAAGAGATGTTCAGCAAGCTTTTTATGCGACTTTGCATCAAGATGCATATAGTCATTGGTGTTGTTTTCTAAACCAAGAGTATTGGCATCAAGATAGTGAACACCTGTAAGTTCTGCCGCCTGTTTAAATGATGCTGATAGCCCCTCAGATGTTACATCACAGGTTAAACCCATAGGCAGTGCACACTGATTTGTAAGGTAGTCATGGTCGATGTTCTTTGGACAGATAGCCAGGATGTTTGGAGTTTTTGCCCAGCATTCGGTGTCTTTGGCTTTTTTGATCAGTCTCTGTAATCCAATACCGATAGCTTCAGCTGAGCAGTTAAATCTTACCTTGGTATCATTTGTACCCAGCATTATTATTAAGAGATCTACCGGTTCATGGGACATGAGTACTGGAGTAATCAGTTCCAGGCCGTTTAAGCCTTCATGAAGGGGATCTTCAAAGACAGTAGTACGGCCTGATAATCCTTCTTCTATAATCAGGTATTCATCACCAAGATATTTCTGTAAGAGGCAGGTCCATCTGGTGTTTTCATCAAATCTTAGTCCTGTATCGCCATCATAGCCATGGGTATTTGAGTCGCCATAACAGACAATGTGTTTTTTCATATTGGTTTGTACTCCTTTGTGTTTGTTTATTTTATTGTATATTTTTTTGGTGAAAAAGTAATAGAATAAGGGTAAGGAATAATCAAAGGAGAACAATATGTCAATTGAGAAATTTAAGGGAGTATTCCCGGCATTCTACGCCTGTTATGATGATAATGGGGAAGTAGATGAGGAAAAGTGCGAAAAGCTTACAGAATTTTTCTTAAAGAAGGGTGTTAAAGGTTTATATGTTGGCGGTTCAAGCGGTGAGTGTATCTATCAGACTGTTGCTGACCGTAAGAAGACTCTGGAAGCTGTAATGCGCAAGAAGGGTGATATGGTTATCATCGCTCATGTTGCCTGCAACAATACAGCTGAATCACAGGAGCTTGCAAGACATGCTGAGTCTTTAGGTGTTGATGCGATTGCGTCTATCCCACCTATTTATTTCCATCTTCCAGAGCGCGCAATAGCTGATTACTGGAATGACATTTCATCTGCCGCACCTAATACTCCATTTATTATCTATAATATTCCACAGCTGGCTGGTGTTTCTTTAACTAAGAGTCTTTTAAATAAGATGCTCGAAAATCCAATGGTGGTTGGCGTTAAAAATTCATCAATGCCTGTACAGGATATTGAGGAATTTAAGCTTATTGGCGGTGACAGACTGGCTGTCTTTAATGGACCAGATGAGCAGCTGATTTCCGGCCTGGCTATGGGTGCTGATGGCTGTATTGGTGGTACATATGGTGCAATGGTAGATCTTTATATGAAACTGTTTGATCTTTGTGCTGAAGGTAAATATGAGGAGGCCCGTCCAATCCAGTACGCCTGTCTTGAGATTATCGGCAAATTATGTTCAGCTCAGGGCAATATGTATGGCGTAATCAAGGAGGTATTAAGAAGAAGAGAAGGTGTTGACTGTGGTGGTGTCAGAAAACCTCTGTATTCTTTAGTACCTGAGGATGAGAGTGTTGTTAAGGAGTGCGTGGAGCTTATTGATGCAGCTTACGCAAAATTCCTTTAATGAAGAGCTTCTTCAATCCGGACAATGAATTATGGCGTGGTGTAAGCTACGCCTTTGATATATTTGTCCTGTGTATCTGCTTTGTCTTAACTTCTTCTCTGGTATTTACCCTGGGTCTTGGCATCTGTGCGCTTTATTATTCAGTTGATAAATATCTGGCAGAAAGAAAGGCACTGCCTATAGAGGGTTTTGCGAAGTCGATTAAGCAGAATTTCAAGATAGCCATTCTGGCTGAGATAATACTGGCGGTAATTGTCTTGTTTGTAGTGTGGTCCATGTGGATATCTTATCAGATGATGTCGGGCGGTGTTTTAATGGGCAGAGTTGTCTTTACCTTTGGCATTGTTATACTGTTGTTTATTATTGGTTATATTTCTTTTGTGTTTCCAACACTGGCAAGTTATAAATATGGTTTAAAGGAGCTTTTGAGTGTCAGTTTTAAACTGACAGTAGTTCATCTGCCGGTGGCTTTGCTGTTTAGCGTGCTGTATCTGCTGGTAATTCTTTTTGCCTATTATTTCTGGCCTTC
>JBJFHC010000128.1:0-14354 GCA_051893275.1 Erysipelotrichaceae bacterium
GAACCGGTGATCACAGAGTTGCAGTCTATTGCCTTACCACTTGGCTAAGGAACCATATCTTTCTTTCCGTGCTTATTTATAATACATGAATAAAAAGAAAAAAACAAGTATTACTTTAAAAAAACAGGAAAAATTTATACAATTAAAATGATTTACTATGCAAATATCTTTTTGCATACCTAAATATGAAAGTGAGGGCCTAAAATTGAACACTTCCAGAAACAGACAGGCTGACTCTCTATTTACTGAAATTCAGACTCTTAGAAATTCAATTATAGATGAGAAACAGCTTACCGATAAATTAAATAAAGACCGTAATACAAAAGAAGCTGAATTTAAAAATCAGCTCAAAATGATGGAAGACAACCACAATCAGTATGTGGAAGAACTTTTGGCATATAAACAGGATATTCAGGCCCAGATTGAAGCAGTTGAAAACAAATCCAGAAATCTGGAGGCTTCCTATACAAAGAAAAACGAAAACATCAAGAAAAAACTGAAAAACCTGAAGGACAGCTTTATGGACTCAGCTTCCGACATGAAGAAAAGAGAATACCAGAAAGCTTTAAAAGAATATGAAGCTCAAAGTGAGGAGCTGAAAAATACCCGCAGGGAAAATACATCAAACTACAATACCAAGATAAAAGCCTTAAATAAAGAATACAATGCGCTGATTAAGGAACAGGAAGAAACCAGGGCTGCCTTAGAAAAAGAAGAAACAGATTATGTTAATGAAAAAGAAGAACTTATCAATAATATAAATCTGCAGCGGGACTATCTTATTAAGCAGCATGAAATGATTCTAAAGAATACCCGTGAAGAAAATGAAAGAATCATTAATGAACTGGAAACCAAGACAAATAAGGCTATAGTTGAAAAACAGAATGAAATAGCTTTTCTTAAGCAGGAAAAAGAAAACTGTGTTGCCAAAAACGCAGAAGTAAATAAACTCCTGTTAGATGAACAGAAGGCAAGAGAAGCCAAGATAGAAGAAATACAGAAAAACTACAGTCTGAAAATCGAAGGTCTTAAGAATAATAATAAGACTCTGGAAAATATTCTGCATGACAAGGAAAATGAAGTTTTAAAGAAAGCCCAGGAATATACTGAAAGCTATAACGCCTTAAAGCTTCATGAAGATGAAGTAGTTAAACTTCTGGAAAACGAAAAAGCCCTGACAATCGAGAGACTGGAAGAAAACTATAACCGGGATAAAGACTCTAAGCAGGAACTGCTTGACACTTTCCTGGCTGACAGACTCAAAGAATACCGTGAAGAAGCCAAGAACTGTGATATAAAACTGAGCCAGCAGGCCAGGGAACTGGAAGTTTTAAAGGCTGATCTGGAAGCTGAAAAAGATTCTCAGGAAAAAGACTATGAAGAAAAGAAAGAAAACTATGAACGTCTTTTAAATGGCCTGATTGAAGAAAACAAAAATCAGAAGCTGCATTATCAGAATATTGTCAATGATTATGAGTCCAGAATAAGAACTCTTAATGCCGATCTGCAGTCTCTGAAATTTGCTCAGAACAGCGAAATAGAAAGAACCGTATCTGAATACCATGACAAGATTTCCCAGATCAGAGATGTTTATCAGAAAGCCAAGAACGAACTTGATGAAGCTATAAAACAGACAAATGATGAAATAGCTTCTTTAGATGTGCTTAATGAAAAACTGAATGAAAAATATAGCTCAACTATTAAACAGCTTGAAGAAAGAAAACAGAGCGAAACTGAACATTTTGAAGCCGTTTGCGCTGAACTGGAAGAAAAGAAAAATTCACTGGAAAACAATATTGAAGAAGAAAATCAGAAACTTATCGATCAGAAGGCCTCCAGTAAAGCATCTCTGGATGCCATAGATGCCAATATTGAAGAACTGACTCTTAAGCATCAGAAAGATGTAGCTTCAATTAAAGATGAATATACCAGAAAACTGCTGGAACTGAAAAAGGAATATCAGGATAAAACCTTCAAAGCTCAGTCAGAACATGACAATATGCTGCAGGATTTAAAAGTGAAAACACAGCATAAATCTGAAGAACTCGCTTTGTCTTTTTCGGAATTTGAAAAACAATGTAAAGATACCGAAAATAGGTTTGAAGAGCTGAAAAATGATCTTCAGCTTAAATTTGATAAACAGTCCGATGAACTTAAAAAGCGTCAGGAAGGCTATCTGAAAGAAATAGAGGCTGTTAAACAGCGTTTTGAAGATGAAAAAATTCTGTTTGAAAAAAATAGAGAAGAACTTTCGGCTGAAAAAGATAAAAGACTGCAGGAAATAAAGGAAGACTACTCAGCTCAGGTTGAAAAAATAGTCGAAGACTATGAGACAAAGCCAAATATTGAATTGAATGATATTAAAGAACAGGCACAGCTTAAGTCTGATGAACTGGAAGCCTATAAAGATGAAATAGCTAAGGCGCAGGCTGAAAAAGAAGAAGAACTCAAAAAAATAGTCGAAGAAAATGCTGCGAAAATAGAACTTAAGCAGGAAGAAGTCAATAAAGTACTGACTGATTTTGAGACTGTTAAGCTTAAAAATGATGCCCAGTATGAAATACTTGTTCAGAAACTGGAAGCTAAGAAGAAGGAATTCAATACCCTGAAGAAAGAAAACGATCAGAAACTGATAGAGATTGAAAAGTATAATCAGCAGGAGATAATCAAGGTAGCTGCCATCTATGATCAAAGACTGACTGATGCCAGAAATTCGCTGCAGGATAAATATGATATGCATTCCAGAAAGGCAGAACAGGAGATTTCTGATCTGAGAAATGAGTATGATTTAAAAGCTGCTGAATTTAAGAAACAGATCGATGATAAGAAAAAGGAAAAAGATCATTTTGAACTTGATTTAAGCATTAAGTATGAAAATGAAGTAAATAACACCAAGAAAATAACAGATGAGCTTTCTATCTATAATTCAAAACTTGAAAATCAGCTCAAGGAACAGGAAAAAACTCTGGAACACCAGAAAGTCATGCAGGAAAATGATCTGAATAAGACTAAGGTTTCTTACAGTCAGATTCTTGAACAGAAGAAATCTGAATATGAAAAGCGTCTTGAACAGTTAAGAGACAGAATAAATGAAGTCAGGGATGAAATATATGGTCTGGAAAAAGAGAAACTGGCTAAGCAGAATCAGTTTGAACTCTATGTAAAGACCAGAAATCAGGATATCGATGAAAGCGTTAAAAGCTGCGAAGAAACACTGGATAATCTGAAACAGAAGATGGAAAATATCGCAAAAGAAGAAACCGTTTATCTTGAGCTTCATGAAAAACGCATGAAGGTAACAGCTGATCAGATAGGCGATATTATGGATCAGTATACCCAGCTTGAGAATATGGTTCCATCTTTCATGGAAAGCAAGCGTATTGAAAATGAGCAGCATCTTTTAAAACTGGCCGATGAATTCAAAAACAGTTTTCAGAAGCTGGAAAAAGAAAACGAGGAAATGCTCGAAAAACTGAAGAAACAGCGTCTGGAACTGATTGCGGAAGTAGCTGAGGAAACCTCCAATCTGATAAATGGCTATAACAGTTCAATTGGTGATATAAATTCCCAGATTTATGATCTGGAAAGAAGCTACCGAACACTTATTAAAGATGAACTGGAGAAGCAGAAAAAGCTTTCAGATTCTCTGAAGGATGTTAAAGAGAGAATTGCCAGAGAAAATGAAGAAAGCTTCAAAATCTTTGACGGCAATGTTAAGTCTCATAAGGAAAAGCTTTCGATTCTTAATGATCAGTATAAGGAAGATGAAGAAAGACTGATTGCCAGCTATAAACCAATACTTTCCGATACTCTGGCACAGAGTCTTAATCTGGAAAACATTAAGAAGGCCAATATTGCGGAAATTGAGAGCTATCGCGGCAGAATCAATGAAGCTGATGATGAAATTAAGAAGAAAAAAGAAAGGCTGCTGCTGGAATATCTGGTCAGAATCAGGGAAGTTGCCCGTGATTATGATAAGTCTTTAGCTAAAAATAAAGAAAAAATAAAGAATGATGATATTCTAAACAGTACCATTGTGGATATTTTCAAGAACAGTTCTTTGTAGAGATACCAATATGAGGTATCTCTTTTGATATTTAGAAGCTATAATTTTAGATATGGAAATAGATTCTGTTAAGCTGATTGAATTTTTAAATGTCGTAATCTATATATTCTGCATGCTGGTAACTCTGTCGCTTCTGTTTGGCTGTATATCTCAGGAAGGCAGAAATTCACTGTTCATGAAGCTTTTTACGGGCTTGCTTACAGTGCATATAATCTGCATGCTGGGTGAAACTGGTCTATGGCTTTTTCATGAGAGAGAATTTATACCACTGGCTAAATTCTGTGCCCTGCTGTGTTTTGGTGGCGGTACGGTTTTAATAAGTCTTTACGCCTATTGCATTGTGGCTTTTATTTCGCAAAGGACAGCCATATCTTTTAAATGGGCTCATTTTATAGCTCTGATCTGTTCAGTATATCTGATTATTGTGGTTATCTCTTTGTTTAATGGTATGTTATTTGATTTTGACGTTAATGGCTTTTATATCGATGGACCTTATTATGGCATTGTAAGAGTTCTTGATCTGGTGACCTGGATATTATGTATTGGACTGGTGCTCATGAATCAGAAAGCACTGTCCTACCGGAATATGTTCTCGCTGCTTTCGTTTGTGCTTTATCCCTTTATCGCCATGTGCCTGCTTTCTTTCTGGGATGCTACACCTTTAAGCATGGCCACTACTCTTTCGATGATTAATCTCTATGGTCTTTTTACTGGTGAAATGTCAGCCAAGCTGGTAGAACAGGAAAGGCAGCTTCATAAACAGGAACAGCTGATAACTCAACAGAAAGTTGCCACCATGATTTCTCAGATTCAGCCACATTTTATCTATAATACTCTGGGTTCTATCTACCAGCTGTGTTTAAGTGAACCTGAAAAGGCAGCCAAACTGACACAGGATTTTTCTTTATATCTGAGAGGTAATTTCAATGAACTTGATTCCATAAAGCCCGTAAGTATTAATAAAGAAATGGAACATGTAAGATATTATCTCAATATTGAGCAGATTCGTTTTCCCGATATTGAAGTTATCTATAATCTTGAATCATCTGACTTCCTGATTCCGGCCTTAAGCGTTCAGCCATTAGTAGAAAATGCCGTTAAACATGGACTGATGGGACTGGAAAGCGGCGGGAAGATCATTATCTCAAGCTATGAAGATGAAAACAGTTATTATGTGAAAGTTGAAGATAATGGTGTGGGCTTTGATTCAATTGATGAGAGTAAAAAACATATTGGTATTTCAAATATTCGTGGACGCCTTAAGGCAATGTGCCAGGCTGAACTGATAATTGAAAGCGAAATAAATAAGGGGACAAGAGCCACTATCGTTGTTCCAAAGGAGAAATTAAGATGATTGCCTTAGCTGTTGATGATGAAAAGCTGATGTTAAAAACATTGTGTGATGCTATCAGTAAGTCAAAAGATATTTCTGTAATCTATGACTTTACTTCCTGTCAGAAAGCTCTGGAATTTGCGAAAGACAATTGCTTTGATATTGCCTTTCTGGACATCTCAATGCGGGGTATGGGTGGAATGGCGCTGGCACAAAGACTGCTGGAAATAAATCCTCAACTGAAAATCATTTTCTGTACCGGCTACAGTGAATATGCGGTTGATGCCTTTTCGATGCATGTTTCCGGCTATCTTTTAAAACCGATAAGCGCTGAAGCTGTGCAGAAAGAAATCGACCATATAATCGGTTTAAGAAACAGAGAAAAACTTTTAACTGTACAGTGCTTTGGTGAATTTGAGGTTTTATGTAAAGGCAAACCTATTAAATTTAAGCGTTCCAAAACCAAGGAAGTACTGGCTATTATGATTGACCGCAAGGGAGCCAGGCTCTCTTCCCGAACCATCTGTGCCATATTATGGCCTGAATCTTTAGATGATGGCAAAAACATTAACTATCTTCATCAGATATTTATTGATCTGAAAAACTCACTTAAGGAAATTAATGCCGAAGCTGTCTTTAATCAGTGTGGCTATGATTACTATCTTGATGTCGATAAGATAGACTGTGACTATTATGATTATCTTAAAAACGGCAAGCCTGATTTCAGGGGTGAATATATGACCCAGTACAGCTGGGCTGAGGAAACCTGCGCACTTCTCTGGAATAATAAGTAATTTGTACACACTTTGTCATATCCTTTCTGTTAATATCAGTTTAACAGAAAGGATTTTTTGAAGTTATATTTTTTTAACTTCAATAAAAAGGAGGAATTGAATATGAAATATACCAAGGAACAGCTTGAACCAATCGCTAAATATTTAGACAAAGAACTTGAAGATGAACTGCTTGAAGGCGTAGGTGCAGGAAGAGGCATGAATGATGAAGAATTCGCACATCTTTCCAAAACTCTGCAGAAAATATCATCACAGCCAGGCTTCACTGAAGAAGATAACAAAAGACTAAAACATGCAGTTATGTTATACTCCTGGGATTTATCTCAACGAAGAGAAGGAAGTCCTACAATGCTGTTTGACTTTGAAAAATGGGATCACCCTGATTTTGATCCAAGACTGATAAGATATGAATTATAAGTAGTCAAAGAATTCTAATATACCAGAAGATATTTTTGGAGATAACCAGTAATGGAAAACAGTAAGATAGAAGATAATAAACTCAAAGATGTAAATGGCGGCTTAATCGAACCTTATCAGGGTGAATATGCTGAGCACTGCGCTTTCTTTGAAAAGAAAAACTGGAGTGGACCAGATATCTGCGATAACTGTCATGAATGGGTTAATGGAAGATGTGGAAGACATCGCTATTAAAAATCAGTATATTATTTATACTTTTAATATGTCTTTGTGGCTGTAAAACAGAAAAAGAAAAAGTAGGGGTTAATATGGCCTGGAGCGCGGACTATATGCTTTCGACAAGAGAAGATATTGAAGTAGTCCGCTATAATACCGTAGCCGATTTGGTAATGGCCCTGCGTTTTAAACAGATTGATAAGGCCGCAATGGAACGTCCCTTTGCCTTTGAGGTATTAAACTGTGTTGATGGATTAAGAATGCTTGATGAAACAGTGGCCACTGATGGCCTGGTTTTTGCGGTCAATAATGAGCGTGAAGATCTGCTTAATGAGCTAAATGAATTCTTTGAAAGATTCAAATATAGTGAAGAAAAGAAAGATATATTTAAAAGGCTTAATTCAAAAGAAGGATATGAATATCACAAAATAGAGAATATAAAAGGTGACAGAATCCTTTCGGTAGGACTTCCTACTGATGCCTATCCTTATTCGTACATTGATTTTGAAACTGAAGAATACAGCGGAAGCGATCTGGAAGTCATTACATTGTTTGCCAATGAATATGGCTATACTTTAGAATTTACTCCCGGTATTTTCACAACTATCGAAATAGGCATAGGAGAAGGTGAATTTGATGTGGCCATTGGTTCTTTCTGTAATGCGGCCAGAGAGGATGCTGAGGTATCTGGCACTTTTATGATGAGTGATATCTATATGGAACATGAAATTGTCTATATTGAAGTAGAAGATTTTAGTAAGCTTAAGGTAATAAGTCCACTGGATTAATATTTATGAACAGTTTTTTTGAAGAAATATATACACAGATATATGTAACCTTCATCTATGAAAACAGATGGAAGTTTTTTCTTGATGGCTTATGGATGACATTGCTGCTGACGTTTTCATCTTTTATTCTGGGTACCCTGCTGGGTATTGTTTTCTGCCGTTTAAAGATGTCTAAATCAGCACTTTTAATAAGAATAAGCAATCTTATTACTTCATTATTTATCCAGATACCAACCATGGTACTGCTGATGCTGTTTGTATATGTAATCTTTGGCTCAAGTTCTTTGCCGGTTGTGCTTATTGTGATAATCTGTCTGACAATTAAGACGGCTTCCTATATGTCGGATATCTTTTATACTTCGGTTAATACTGTTAATAAGGGCGAAATAGAAGCAGCCAGAACTTTAGGCATGAACAGGTATCAGGCGTTTTTTAATGTAATGCTGCCTCAGGCTATAGATAATGTGCTGCCGGTCTATAAGAATCAGTTTATAAGTACCCTGCAAGAAACATCGGTAGTGGGCTATATCGCAATTATGGACCTTACCAGAGCTTCGGATATTGTATCATCACGTACTTTTGATGCCATGTTTGCCCTTATTGCGGTTACACTTATCTATCTGGTAATAGGCTGGAGTGTTTCGGCTTTAATTGGTGTTTTAATGAAAAGGAAACATGCCCTATGATTTCGGTTAAAAATCTGTCCAAGAGCTATGATGGCTTACAAATACTTAAAGATGTAAATATTGATTTCCCTGATGGTTCTACTACGGTGATTATTGGCGGATCGGGATGTGGCAAGAGTACGCTTTTGCGCTGTCTGAATCTTCTGGAAAAGCCCGACAGTGGCAGTATTGAAATAGATGGAGAAGATATTGTAACGGCCAGAAATGTCGATAAATTAAGGCAGAAACTGGGCATGGTTTATCAGTCCTTTAATCTGTTTTCGCATCTTAATGTGCTGGAAAATATCATTCTGGCACCTATAAAGGTAAAGAAAATAAGTAAAGAAGAAGCAACAGTAAAAGCCTATGAACTGCTTAAAATGGTTGGAATGGAGAATAGGGCTGCACATATGCCAAGCCAGCTCTCTGGTGGTCAGAAGCAGCGTGTGGCAATCGCCAGAGCTTTAGCCATGGAACCGGAAGTGATGCTCTTTGATGAGCCAACCAGTGCCCTGGATCCAACAATGGTTGATGAGGTAGAGTCAGTTATTAAAAATCTGGTCGATAGCGGCATGACCTCAATAATTGTTACTCATGAAATGCGCTTTGCGAAAAATGTAGCTTCCAATGTCATATTCCTGGCAGAAGGTAGAGTATATGAAACCGGAAATCCTGAACAGATATTTGAAAACCCTCAGAAAGAGCTGACCAGACGTTTTATCTATCGATCAAGGATGTTTGAAGAGCTTCTTAATAAAGCTGATATAGATATCTACGAGCTTTGTTCCAGAATAAGGAAGTATGCCATTGTTTATGGCATGACCAGGAAACAGTCCAAGGGCATTGAGTATTTCTGTGAAGAATTAATCTATCCGCTTATTATGCTCAATGATACTGCAGTACTAAGAATAATAGCTGATGAAAATAGAAACGAATACAGTGTTACGGCAGAGTTTAAGGGGCTTAATGCAGATCCATTAAGTCTGGAATGCATTGATTCACTGGGCCTGTCTATTGTCAAAGCCTACACCAGAACTCTTACAAGTTCTTTAAATAACGATATATGGCAGATAAATGCCATAGTATAAAAAAAGTCGGATTTCCGACTTTTTTATTTTTCCATGGACTTCAGCATTAATGAAGTAATGCGTTCGGTATATTTAACTGGATCCTTGACATTCAATCCGGCAATCAGCAGTGCCTGATCATATAACAGCTTGGCATATTCATCAATATTGCCTCCCTTATCAAACTCGTTTGATAAGGCCTTAAACAGTTCATGATCTGGATTGATTTCCAGTATCTTGTTGGCTTTGACATCCTGATTCATAGCCTTCAGATATTTTTCCATATCAATCGACAGGAATTCATCAGATACCAGACAGACAGGCTGTGATTTAAGACGATTAGAAATCTTTACATCTGTTACATCATCCTTAAGTACTTCCTTGATGGTATCAATCAAGCCCTTGGAATCTTCCTTTTTCTTTTCGATGTCTTTCTTTTCTTCTTCGGTATCGATATCAAGATCACCTGATAATATTGACTTGAAAGTCTTGCCATCATAGCTGTTTACAATCTGGGCCATGAATTCATCGATATTGTCAGTGAAGTATAATACTTCATAGCCTTTATCCAGAATTTTTTCTATCTGAGGAAGCTCTTTAATAGACTCAATAGATTCACCAGTTGCGTAATAGATTTCTTTCTGGTCTTCTTTCATATTCGCAACATATTCTTTAAGAGTAACATACTTGTCTTCTCTGGTTGACTTGAACATAATCAGATCAATCAGCACATCCTTGTTCATGCCAAAGTTGTCGTAACAGCCAAATTTAAGCTGCTGACCAAATTCTTCAAAGAAAGAGTTGTAACTGTCTCTGTCATCCTTGAGCATTTTTTCCAGGGTTGACTTAATCTTCTTGTCGATGGATTTCTTTAAGACTTCCATCTGGTGGTCTTCCTGAAGAATCTCACGGGAGATGTTCAAGGAAATATCATCAGAATCGACAACACCTCTGACAAACTTGAAGTAGTCAGAAACAATTTCCTTGGCTTCATCTTTAATAAATACACCACGAGAATAAAGTTTCAGACCTAACTTATAGTCACTGGTAAAGTAGTTATAAGGACGCTTGCCTGGTATATAGAGCAGGGCAGTATAGGAAGTATTTCCTTCTACCTTGTAGTGCAGTGTCTTAAGTGGCTTGTTGTAGTCGTAGTAGGTCTGTTCATAGAACTCTTCATACTCGTTGTCCTTGATATCTTTCTTGTTCTTTTTCCAGATAGGGGACATGGTATTGAGGGTTTCATCTTTCAGTTTGATTGGATAAGAAATGAAATCAGAGTATTTTTTTACTAAAGACTTGATTTCGCTTTCTTCGAAATATTTGTCGTATTTCTTTTCCTTGGTATTTTCTTTAATATGAAGAATAACCTTTGTTCCATCTTCATCTTTCTTGGCAGTCTTGATTTCATAGCCTTCAAGAGTACCGGTAAAGCTGTAGGCTTTATCTTCACCACATTTTTTAGTAATTACTTCAATGGAATCAGCTACCATGAAGCCTGAATAGAAACCAACACCAAACTGACCAATGATATCCATTTCATCTTTTTCATCAATGTTCTGTTTAAATTCATAGGAACCTGATTTGGCAATGGTACCAAGGTTGTTTTCCAGGTCTTCTTTATTCATGCCGATACCGTTATCGGAAATAGTAATGGTCTTTGCGTCTTTATCAACTGATAATTCAATTACACCATCAACTTTTGAGATGTTTTCATTCTGTAATGACAGGAAGTTTCTTTTATCAATCGCATCTGAGGCGTTAGAGATTATTTCTCTTAAGAAGATGTCGGTATTGGTATAAATGCTGTTTGCCATTAGATCCAGCAGTCTTTTGGATTCTGTTTTAAATTCTTTTATAGCCATATTATCACTCCTTTAGCACTCATCCTTTCGGAGTGCTAATATAGTTATAACACCAAAGGATATTTGTTGCAAGAGATGGTTGTTTTTGGTTTTGCCGTAATTATGAAGGTAATGGATATGATACCGCTATTTATAAAGACATAAATATAAAGGCAATAGAGCTGTTATACAGTTTTCGATAAAGCATGAAATAGTTGTAATTGGGACTGTTATCACTATGGTACAAATGGTAATCAGACTGGAAAAATGTTCCTATAAATCTACGATATAATATATGTAATATTTAAAGGAGAAGAGTATTTTATGTCAGATAATCAGAAGACAGTAAAACTGTTTGAAAACAGAGAAATCCGCACAGCCTGGGATGAAGAAAAAGAAGAATGGTACTTTTCTATTGTTGATGTTATAGCTATCTTGACAGATAGCGCTAATCCAACAGACTATCTTAAAAAGATGCGCAAGCGTGATGAACAATTGGCAAGCTACATAGGGACAAATTGTCCCCAGGTAGAAATGATAGGCTCAGCTGGCAAAAAACGTAAAGTTTTAGCAGCGACAACCAAACAATTACTACGTATTATACAGTCTATACCATCGCCTAAAGCAGAGCCGTTTAAATTGTGGCTTGCTGAAGTTGGCCAGGAGCGCATAGAAGAAACAATCGACCCAGAACAGGCTATTGACAGAGCTTTAGAAACTTATGCCAAAAAAGGCTACTCTCGTGAGTGGATCAACCAGCGTCTGCAGGCAATTCAGGTACGCAAGGAACTTACTGATGAGTGGCAGAAAAGCGGTGTAAAAAAAGGAGTGGAGTACGCAATTCTCACCAACGAAATCACTCGTGCCTGGTCAGGCATGACTACACGTGAATATAAGAGGTTTAAGGGACTTAAGAAAGAGAATCTTAGAGACAATATGACTACAACAGAACTTGTTTTGAATATGCTTGCAGAGACTTCTACCACCGATATTTCTAAAGCGGAGAAACCAGAGACTTTTGCTCAGAGCCAGAAAATTGCCCAGCGTGGCGGAAAGGTTGCAAGTATTGCAAGGCAGGCTCTGGAAGCTGAAACAGGCAAGCCTGTTATCACTTCTTTGAACTCTGCGGATTTTCAGCAGTTAATTACTTCTATTGTTGAAGATGCAGCAGCTTTGCCAGATAAAAAAAGCTGAAAACAAAACAGGTAATTAACGTACTGACTTTTGCGAGGATGATGTTCAAAAAATCCTTGTTTTTCGAATAGTATATGGAAAGCGAAATCTTGAGATAATGATTGTTTAAAAAATGTTTGAGAATCAGTTTTCATTTTCATCTAAAAAATGTTTCGTTATTGTATAATTTACTAGTAAAGAGGTGATTAAAATGAACAAGAAACCAGTAGTATTAGTTGTTATGGATGGTGTTGGTCTAAGCGACAAGCATGAAGGCAATGCTGTTTATAATGCTTATACTCCAAATTTAGACAATTTCTTTAATACCTGTCCATGGACTGCCATCAAGGCCCATGGTACAGCTGTAGGTTTACCAAGCGATGAAGATATGGGTAACTCTGAAGTAGGCCATAATGCCATCGGCTGTGGTCAGGTTTATTCACAGGGTGCCAAGCTGGTAAATGAATCAATTGAAACCGGTAAGATTTTTGAATCTGATACCTGGAAGGAACTTGCTGAAAATGCCAAGGGCCATACTTTCCACTTCATCGGTTTATTATCTGACGGTAATGTTCACTCAAATATTAAGCATCTTATCGCTATGCTTGAAGAGCTTAAGAAAGAGGGTGCCGGCAAGGTTAGACTCCATATTCTTCTGGATGGAAGAGATGTACCAGAGGGTTCTTCAGTTAAGTATGTTGAACAGGTTGAAGAAGTAATGAATAAGCTCAATGGTGATGGTTTTGATGCCAGAATCGCTTCAGGCGGCGGCAGAATGTATATCACTATGGACAGATATGAAGCTGACTGGTCAATGGTTGAAAGAGGCTGGCATACTCATGTATTAGGTGAGGGCAGACAGTTTAATTCAGCACTTGAAGCAATCAAGACTTATCAGGAAGAATCTAATTCAACTGACCAGCTGATGCATGAATTTGTAATCTGCGAAGATGGCAAGCCAGTTGGCACAATTGAAGACCATGATTCAGTTGTATTATTCAACTTCAGAGGTGACAGAGCTCTTGAAATCTCCAGAGCATTTGATGAAGGCGATGACTTCGCTGGATTTGACAGAGTCAGAAAGCCAGATGTAATCTATGCTGGTATGCTGCAGTATGATGCTGACTTAAAGATTCCTAACAAGTATCTGGCAGCTCCTCCACATATTGAGAATACAATGTCTGAATATCTGGTTAAGAACAACGTTAAGACATACGCAATTTCTGAAACTCAGAAGTTTGGTCATGTAACATATTTCTGGAACGGTAACCGTTCTGAGAAGTTCTCTGATGAACTTGAGACCTGGGTAGAAGTACCTTCAGATGTAGTTCCATTCGATCAGAGACCTTGGATGAAGTCAGCAGAAGTTACTGATTTATTGATTGAAGCTATCGAATCAGGTGAATACCAGTTCTTAAGATGTAACTATCCAAATGGCGATATGGTTGGTCATACCGGAAGCTATGAAGCTACTATCTGTGGTATGGAAGCTGTAGATATCGCTCTAGCCAGGGTTAAAGAGGCCTGTGATAAGGCTGGTGCAATCTTATGTATTACTGCTGACCATGGTAATGCAGATGAAATGTATCAGAAGTCTAAGGATCCTAATGCTGCACCTAAGCCAAAGACTTCACATACTTTAAATAAGGTTCCATTCATTATCTATGGTGCTGATGTGAAGATTAAGGAAGGCAAGGAATTTGGTTTATCAAATATTGCTGCAACAGTATTCAATCTCTTAGGTTTAGATGTTCCAGAGTGCTGGGACGAATCAATGATCTAAAATAACTAAACAGCCACATATGTGGCTGTTTATATTATCGGATATTATTATTGTTTACTATCAAAAAACTGTTATAATAAGTATGTAAAAAGGCAGCCAATTAAAGGCTACCTCTAGAAAAACAAAGAAACTAGTCCCTGTTAAAATTTAGAGCGTAGAGGGGGCTATTTCTTTTTTTCATTATTGGAGAGTGATATTAGATTAATAA
>JBJFHC010000129.1:0-12571 GCA_051893275.1 Erysipelotrichaceae bacterium
CTTGTTTTCTTTAAAACTGGTTCTTAAGGACATCGCTTCTAAGAAAGAGGGAATATTTGCTGTTTTCTTTGACTGCCGGCAGTTTTTCTTTGTCTTTGAGATCCTTGATGTTCTGTCTGGTACAGCCGGACATTGCGGCCGCCTCAGAGGCATCCACAATGTTGTTCTGTACAAAGCTGATGAAGTCACTGTACTTTATGTTTGAAATAGTGCTGTTTGTATAAATGTCTATGTTTTTTATGAATGTATTTTCATCAATAATTAGACCATAGCCACCAGCTGAAATCGATATGGATTCATAGTCTTGTATTCTGTAGATTCTGCTTTCGCTGTTGTTAAAGAATAAAAGGATATCTCTGTTTTCCAGAATCAGGAAATCTTTAATCAGGAGTTTCTGTCTTTCCAGTATGAACGAAGGAATGCTGCTACAGTTTTCCAGGTAATAATTGTCCTGACTGCATCTTCCTTCATTCAGTATAAGCAGTTTATATTCATCGTATTCTTTCAGGTTGTTGTCCTTCAGGATTGAACCGATATTCTGTCTGGAATTTGGGACGATTCTTTCCTTTACCCACAAAAGGGCATCTTCTGGATAGACGGTGTATTTCCTTCTCTTTACATATGAAGAAAGAAGAAGCGGTGTCTTCCATTCGTCGGCATCATCAGGAAGTTCTACTATAAAGCTTGAATCATATTCGTAGTATAGAAGATATCCAAGGCAGTTGTCATATTCGTCTTTGATTACAGAAATCTTCATAGTACCTGTACCTTTCATAGATCATTTTAAATGCTTTATCCTGATGTTTTTTGGTAATGATGTTATCCAGATTGGCCATGATATAGTCTTTATCAGACAGTGTCAATGGATTGAATACTCTTAAGGCACCCTTTGGAATGAGCTCCAGATTCTTATATAGAGATCTGGTGCCGGTAAAACACTGCACTGTTTTATCAGCCATCACATCAAACTGTTCGATAGCTTCATCGTCAATGCATGAAAAAAACAAAGACTTGCCATGGTCAAATAGCGGACCCAGTCTAATTGTTCTGTCTTTGGAATTTCTCAATACTTCAATATTGGCGCCATGTCTGTCACGGTTGCAGATAATGAAGTCTACGGCCATCATTTCATAGATATAGGGGCTAAAACCCATTCTTATACAGAATTCTAATGGGTTTTCTTTATCATTCTTTTCCAGCCTGTAAAACTTATCCAGGGCTATTTTGGTCTCATTCTCTTTTTTAAAGTCTTCAGATGCAGATATATAGGTGTCGTAAATGTTTCCATCTATCTTTATATCTGCATGTATCAGACTATATGAAAGATGCTCAACTCCCAGAACATTAAGCAGGCGGTCTATAATGATTTCATTAACGCATTCGTGTCCGATAACACCTTCAAAATCAGAAAAATTTGACAGCTTGTAATAAATTTTCTTTCCATCAATCTTTTTTGTTGCCTTAAGAAAAGTTCCTGCAGTTCCAGAAGAAGATCTGATGCGGGACCAAGATAAATTTGTTAAATCCTGTTTTTCTAATATAATTTTGTTTTCCATATAAATATTATATATTTTTACGTACGTAAAGTACAATTAAAATAATGAAATTTATATACATAAAGTACTTAAAATATGATGAATTTATGCGATATTAATTTTGATAAAACTGCACTTAAGGCAACTTAAAAACGCTACAACGAACTGGCTGAAAAGGGTGTCGATGAAGATTTCAACAAACCAGCTGCCAATCTGGTTGCGCTGGATGCTGCTCCATACTATGCCGTCAAGTTCTATCCTACAACCTTTGGTTCACAGGGCGGTGTACTGACTGATGAAGGTGGAAGATGCTTAAACGCCAACAATGAGGCAATTGTTGGTCTCTATGCCGCAGGTGCTGACTCTAACCGTTACTACTATAACGAGAACTATGTACTGGCTGCCTCTTTGGGTATCTATGCCACAACTGGCAGACTGACTGGTATGGCTGCCGCAGCCGATATTAAACAAGGCTGTTTCTTAATGTTTATCCTTCGAATAGAAAAAGTTGATCTATAATTAGTTCGCTTTTTCTAATGATGGGATGAGAATATTGAGTATGCAGATATGGTCATTGAAGCTGTAGCTTAATGAGCCATTGTATTTTTCGACAATTCTTCGGATATTCTGTGAACCGATGCCATGTCCTTCTTCCTTTTTGGAGGTCAGGAAGATATTATCCTTGATTACCGGTTCTTCCAGATAGCTGTTTTCAAAGTTCATGATGATGAAGCTGTCTTTTTTATCAACCTTGATATGGATATATCTTTTATCTTCTGTGAGTTTTATCGTTGCCTCAATGGCGTTGTCGATAATGTTGCCAAACAGGGAACATAGATCAAGATCGGAAATAAAGTGCAGGTCTTTTGCGTTGATATAGGGTACTATTTCAATGCTGTTGTTCTGGCACTCCTTAATTTTTTCGGAGATTAAGATATTTAAGGTATTATGTCCAGTTTCGATGATGGTTTCAAAGGGTTTGATTTCTCTTTCGAGGTCCTTGATATCGTTGGTCTGGACAAAGTGCTTCAGGTCATGGTATTTATGATTGATGGCATCGATTACTTCCAGTTTAATCTTGTACTGTTCCTCCTGTTTCTGAAGCAGGAGTTCGTGTTTGAGGTGCTCATTTATTTCAATATTCGAGGATACCATTCTGGCCAGTATCAGGGTTAAGGAGAGATAAACAGTGCAGATGGCTATCTCGATAATATGCAGGCATATCAGAAGATAGAAGTCGTTTATTTCTTCGGTTATAAGGTAGAATTTGGTGTTACGGACAAAGAGGTAAAGAGCCACCGGCAAAAGAAGAATGATGACATGGTAGAGTTTTAAGGGTATATCTTTGTACCTGGAGAAGGCTGGTTCCAGGATATGTGACATAAGGATTATTAAAGCTATCAGCATGATTAATATAAAGATATTTACTGTATTTTGATTGAAATGGGTTAAAAGAATATTTGAAAGGCTGTTTGTGAAGTAGCTTTCTTTAATAATGGTGGTTGAGAATTCGATTATTGTTATATAGGAAGCGGTTATTACCAGGGAGTTTTTGTAGTTGATTTTTTTAGTGGCTGTCGTATAGATGGTAAAGAGGGTGAATATGAAAAGGCACTGTCTGATGACTTCAAAGAAGTTGAGATAGATAATTATATTTACTGTAAACAGAGCTATGGTGTTTAATATGAGCATTTTTTTATTATTTCTGTTTTCAATATTTCGGATATAGAAAATGAAACATAGTACTGTTAAAACCGAGAGTATAAGCTGAATAATGGAACTGTGCCAGAAGTCCATTGAGGTGGTATAGATGAATTCCAGGTAGTTCATAGGATGTTTCCTTTAAATGTGGTCAGGGCATTTAAAAAGTCTTTTTTGCGGTGTTTTGACAGGGGTATGGTATTTGTCTTTAGTTTAATATCGGTATTGTTCAGGCTTGTTACATGGCTCAGATTGACCAGATAGGAGTTATGGGGTTTATAAAAGCCTTCATTAAGGAGTTTTTCTTCCAGTCTATAGAGTGGTTCTGTGGTGTTTATGTTTGTACCGTTTATAAGATAGATGCTTATTTTCTTGTTGGCGGCTTCAATGTAGTCTATGTCATTGATGTTGATATACTTTTTATTAGTTCCATTTTTTATTTCAATGAATCTTTCTTTAGTCAGGGATATTTTTCTGAAGATTCTGTCCATTCTGGTTTTGAAATTAAGATAATTAAGCGGTTTGATTATGAAGTCTGAGGCATCTACACTGTAGCCCTCAATTGCCATATTGACCATTCTGGTAATGAAGACAATAATGACGTGTTCATCTTTTTTTCTTATTCTGCGGGCAGCGGTAATGCCATCCATTCTTTTCATCTCGATGTCTAAAAGGATGATATCGAAGTTTTGTTTTTCTTCAATTATTTCATCACCATCTTTGAAGTTATAGATGTTACAGGGAATGTTACTTTCATCCAGGTAATTTTTCAGGAAGCTGTTTATTTTTTGAGCTTCTTTTGGTTCATCTTCTACAACTGCGATACTGTACATGCCATTTGTCCTTTAAATCTGACCACTTGTCATTGTTTTGAATTTAGTAATTTTACAAATTATAAAATTCACAATATCAATATACAAGAAGGAGAAAAGTATGTCAAAAAATATTTCCAGAAGAAATTTTCTTAAGGGTGTGACAGCTTCAGCCGTTGGTCTGGCTGGTATGGGGTTACTTTCAGGCTGCGCCTCTAAGAGTGAAGAAAATGTACAGGGTATCTATACTCCAGGTACTTATACTGCCACTGCCAAGGGTATGGGTGTAGTTACCATGAAGGCTACATTTGATGCCAACAGTATTACGGCTATTGAGCTTGACGTTTCCAATGAAACTGAAAGTATTGGTGGTGCTGCCAAAGATGAACTGATTAATCAGCTGTTAAAAGCTCAGAGTGCAGATATTGATGGTGTAGCTGGGGCAACTGTTACCGGTGATGCCGTTAAGCAGTGTCTTGAAAACTGTATTGCCCAGGCTAAGGGTTTAGAAGTTACTTCAGTTAATATCGAAGAAAGTGACTGGAAAGTTGAACCGGTAGATGTGGCTGAAAGCGGCGTAGATAAGACTTATGATGTTGATGTTGCGGTTGTGGGTCTGGGCTATGCTGGTTTAAACTGTGTAAGATATCTGGCTGAGCAGGGCGTTAATGTTCTGGGTTTTGACAGTCAGAAAGAGGATTCGTTCCAGGCTATGGGTAATGAGGGTGCGGCCCCTAACTCTAAGGTATTAAGTGAAAGAGGTGTACCGGCAGTTGACAAGATTGAATACTATAATAACTGGATGATTAACTCGGGCTACCAGGCCAATCCAGGTCTTGTCATGAAGTGGGTGCAGAATGCCGGTGAAGGTATGGATGAGTGGCTGTCTGTATTAAATGATGAACAGAAAGCGGTTATGACTACTGCCTTCTATCCACCAGTTGATAAGCAGATGGACCATATTGGGGCCTTTAAGTTCTGGCCATGTACGGCTTCTTTCTATTCAATGGAAGTTAATCAGTCTTTAATCTCTAAGCTCAACAGAGAAAAGGCTGTAGCTGATGGGGCAACAATTATTTATGGTGCTGAGGCCTATAAGTTAATCAAGAATGATAATAATGAAATTACTGGTGTTTATGCCAGCATTGGTGATGAGAAGTTTATCAGAATCAACGCTAAGGCGGTAGTTCTGGCAGCCGGTGGTTTTGGTGCCAATCAGCAGATGCAGAAGGACCTGCTTACTGATTTAGGTGGCTGTCTGACTCCAGATGAGAAGTTTGATATTCTGATGGATAGTGATGGTAAAGCTGTACAGATGGGATATTGGGCTGGTGTTAAACTTGATTCATTAGGTATTCCTACAATGAACGGCAAGCATTTCCATCCAGGTGAACCTCATGGTTTATGGCTCAACTATCAGGGCAAGAGATACTGCAATGAGTTCTATGGCCCAATTGAATTCAGAGGAAGAACTGCTCTGCAGCAGTCAAGAGATCATTATTTTGCCTTCTATGATTCAAATCTGGCTGAAAATATGCGATATTGCGTCCCTTCGCATGGTTCTACTCAGGGTACTGATGCCAATGTGGAAAGTGTTAAGGAGCAATGTGCTCAGGCTCTCTCTGCCGGCAAGGATGGTGTTGAGGGCAGAGATTTATCAGCCGTCTATACTAGATATGGTGCTGAGACTCTTGATGAGCTGATTGATATGGTTTGCGATGATGATAAGATTAAGGCTCAGATTAAGAAGTCGATTGAAAGATACAATGAACTCTGTGCCAGGGGTGTTGATGAGGACTTTGGCCGTGAATCTAAGCTGATGTTCCCGGTTAAGGATGGTCCTTTCTATTGTGATGTCAAGGTTCCAACTATCGGCTGGATGATGTGTACCTGTGGTGGCTTAGTGATTAATGAGGAGCAGCAGTGTCTTGATGAATATTTCCGTCCAATCAAGGGCTTATTCGCTTCAGGAAACTGTGCATCAGGAAGATTTGGTACTGAATACTTCACTCCTACACCAGGTGTATCTTTAGGTACCGTTATTACGCTGGGCAGAGAGTGTGGCAAGTCGGTTGAAAAGTATTTAAATGGTGAGCTCTAAATTAGCTTTAAATATTTCTTTTCCTTTCTGTTATAAAAGATGTACGTATTGCACAAAGACAGTCTGTAAATATGACCCTAAAGTGGTGAAGGCTTATTCTAAAGCTTTGATTAGCGAAATTGAAAATATGGGGGAAGAGTTTGAGGATTATACAGTTGAGAGTATTTATCTATCAGGCTCCCCCTGTCTTATGGAGCCATCTGATTTAAACAGGGTACTGGAAAAAGTAAGAGAAGCTTTTAAGCTTGATGATAATGTCTTTATAGCTGTAAAGACCAGACCTGGTGAATATTCAAGAGCTATTCTTGATAAATTAAGGGACAATGGAGTGAATCATTATATTGTTTCCCTAATGACAGCCAACGAGTCCCTTCATCAGTTTCTGGGCCGTCCCTATGATATTGATAAGATATCAATGGCTGATACAGCTATCAGAAACTTCAATATGCGGGATTTGAGTTTTGAGCTTATGTACAATATGCCAGGGCAGAGTGAAAAAGACTTTGACAATGATCTGAACAGGATACTCTCCTATAAGCCTGAGCATGTTTCACTTTATTCTTTTAATGGAAAAATTAAGAATTGTGAAAGATTAACAGATCTTGGCTATATTCAGTACACAGAAAATGACTATTGTCTTGAGGGCCATGAGAACCGATATATTATGCATCTCAAAGATGGAAAGGAATATCTGGGTCTTGGCTACAGGTCAAGGTCGTATGTCGATGGAGTTAGTTATGTTACCGGCAGGAGTCTGGATTTTTATCTGAGTGATCCGACATCTGCTGATAATATGACTGATATTAAAAGAGTTATTTGATTATTTTATAGAAATTTTGTTTTATCCTTCTGGAAAAAGCGGGCAACCGCTTTTTTCAATTGGTCTATTCAAAGTATACGCTGAAGGAACTTTAAGTAGACTTTATTTGCTGAAAAATACAGTTTATGACTGTCTTACTGATACATATCTTCTATAGTGAAGAGTCTGATGTTTTCAGCATTTTCTTTTACATAGTCTGTATAACCAGATAGCGAGAAGATACACAGATAAGCTTTGTCAATATTGAGGTAATTTACTTTGTTTTTGAATGAGATGAGTTCATTTTTATTAAATTGTTCGTTCTTGAATTTACATTCACCTATAAGAGTGATATTCTTATTATCTTTTCCGCATAAATCAATTTCAATATTGATTATGTTTCCTTCTTTGTCCTTGAATGAGCTTTGATAATCACTGATTTCGGTCATCAGGGGTATATCATTAAAGCCGGAATTTTTAAGCAGGTATTCCTTAGCCATTTTCTCAAAGACTGGTCCCATGAAATCGTGAAGCTTATTTTTTACATTTGATTCATAATATCTGGCACCATTTCCAACATTAATCAGGCTTATGGCCCTGTTTACATATCTGAACCAGAATGTCAGCATACTATCATTAATTACATAGTATGGATTTTTGGAATATCTTTTTTCTATTATTTCGGCTTTTGTCAGAACTTTTAAGGGGTAAGTGATGTCATCAGAACCAACGTAATTACAGATTTCATTGTTTCTGGTACAGCCGGAAGCTATGGCGGAAATGATTGAATTATATAGAGCAGGGCTCTGTCTGTCTCCAATAATAACTGTTTTTACCTGTTCCTCGCTGAAATACCCTCCCATGCTGAAGAACTGATTGATGATGTTTTCATCAAGCGGTAATTTTGTATCAAACTGAGTAATATATTTGGCAACACCATCTGTTAAGCCATAGACAATCGCTTTTTCTTCCAGTGAGTATCCATCCAGAAACAGGGATGTATCCTTATAATCGAATGGCCTCAGTTTAAGTTCAAGGCTGCTTCTTCCATGAAGCGGAGCACTTCTGGCAATAACTTCATCTTTCATGAAACCGATCAGAGAACCGCATATTATAAAGAACATGTTGGTGTTTTTCCAGTTTGTGTCGATATATTTCTGTATCACAGACTGTATATAGGGGCACTGTTTTGCCAGATAGGGATATTCATCGATAAAAAATATTATTTTTTTTGGCATATTCACCAATAAATTCAAATATTTTATCAAAATCAGTAAAATCAATTACATTTAATAGTTCAGGCGCAAGTTCTCTCAAAACAGCTTCTTTCATTAGAGACAGGAGTACTTTTTCATTCTGTTCCACCGCTGTAAAAGATATTTTTCTACAGCTAAGATTATTCATGAACTGATTAATCAGGGTGGTTTTGCCGATATTTTTACGGCCATAGATTGTTGTCATAACGAAAGAATCTCTGTTGAAGAGTTTCTTAAGCAAATTTAATTCATTTTTTCTGCCAGTAAATTTTTTCATTTCGGTTATTATGATTTTTACCGAAATCGATTTGGCCGAAATCCATTTCGGTAAAGTAATTATACTAATGATTTAAAAATAAATATCGTATAAATGAGAAAAAGTGGAGGGGAATCCACTTTTTCTCTTAAAAAAGGAAATGAAAGTTAGCGAACCAGGCTATAATACGCAATCGCCAGCATGCCAGCTCCGGTATGTGCTCCAATAATCGGATCAATGAAACAGGTATAGGTATTAAAGCCTGGGAAATTGTCTTTAATCATTTTCTGCAGTCTTATGGCATCTTCTTCATTATCGCAATGCCCGATAATGATTTCTTTAGGCATTGAATAATCTATTTCGTCTTTTAGGTGCCTAAGCAGTGTTTCAAGAGCTTTCTTATGGCCTCTTGGTTTTTCAACGACAATGAGTTTGCCCTGTTCATCTATTTTGAGCAGGGGCTTAACCTGCAAAAGGGTACCAATGGCTGCACTCTGGGAGGATACTCGACCACCTGCTTTGAGGTGGTCGAAAGTATCAATGGTAAATCTATGGGCAATATTTTGTTTTGTGCCCTGAATCCAGTTGACAGTCTCATCTATGCTTAAGCCTTCTTTCTGTTTTGTGAGTGCATATTTTACCAGCAGTCCAAGTCCGATGGAGGCTGAGAGGGTGTCAATGCAGATTATTTTGTTTGAATAGCTGCGCATTAACTCTTTGGATACCATACAGGCATTGTTATAGGTGCCAGACATTCCGCCAGAGAAACTAAGATAAAGTATATCTTTGTTCTGTTTAAGGTATTTTTCAAAATATTCTGTATAGGTGAAGGGCGAAATCTGACAGGTTGAGGCATAATTGCCCTGTCTTAAAAGGCTATAGAATTCCCTGATATCCAGGTTTCCTTGTGGGCCATAGTAATAGTTTTGCGCAGCTATTGTGACTTCCATGGGAATAATTTCCAGCTCAGGAAGTCCTTTAAGCATATCGGAATTAATATCGGCGGTGGCGTCGGTAATAATCTGATACATACTATTTGTTCCAGAGCTCGTCGGCTTTAGGTTTCCAGTTTTCGGCGTATTCAACGGTTTTATCGCAAAGGTTGTCTACTTCTTCTGGCGAGGTGTAATCGGTTGATTTTGCCTTTGTGTCTTTGACCATCTTTCGGAGTTTTTCCGGGTTTTCCAGCATTGGGCAAGGTCTTAACATGTTTTCATTAAATGGCTGGCCATCGTGATAGGCCATAAACAGTGGACTCTGCAGTGCTTCCAAGAGTGTTACATCATGGATGTTACAGTTAGAGTAGTGAATGAAGACACATGGTTCAACATCACCTGCGGCATTGATATGCAGATATCTTCTGCCACCCGCAATACAGCCACCTACGTATTGTGCATCGTTCTGGAAGTCCAGAGTAAATAAAGCCTTGGTACTTCTGAATTCTCTGATTCTATGATAGACAGCTTCTCTTTGTTCAGGTGTTAGAAGCAGATCTGCCGAGGCATCATTTCCAACTGGCATATAGTGGAAAAACCAGGTAAACAGGGCTCCTGAATCAATCATGTAGTCAAAGAATTCTTCCGAAGTAATGTCTTTGTAGTTTCTTGATGTGTAGCAGCACGAAATGCCAAAAGGCAGTCTGTTAGCTTTAAGCAGAGCCATGGCATTATGTACTTTTTCATAGATGCCCTGGCCTCTTCTTGAATCATTGGCTTCTTCAAAGCCTTCCAGGGAGATGGCTGGGACGATATTTTTTACTTTAAGCATATTGTCACAGAATTTCTGATCGATTAAAGTGCCGTTTGTGAAAAACAGGAACTCACAATCCGGATGCATCTCGCAGATTTTAAACAGATCATCTTTTCTGACTGTTGGCTCTCCACCGGTATAGATATACATATAGGTTCCAAGTTCCTTGCCCTGTTTCACAATGGAGTCAATGTCTTCAAGTGAAAGGTTGAGTCTGTTTCCATATTCAGCTGCCCAGCATCCTGTGCAGTGCAGGTTGCAGGCTGAGGTTGGATCTAATAATATTGCCCAGGGAACATTACAGTTATACTTTTTAGAGTTTTCTTCCTGAGTGGCTGAGCCATTTAATGAAGCATTGATCAGGAAATTCTGGAAGAAGGTTTTTCTTACTTCAGGATCAAGTTCATATAGTTTCAGCATCAGCTGATACCAGTTTCCTTTTTCATCGATTACTTTTCTGAAAGCTTTTCTCTGGCTTTCGTACCAGCCTTCGGGGGTGTATTTGTCGACCATGGCCATCAGCTTTGGGATGTTGGTTTCAGGGTCTGATTCGACATATTTCAGGGCCTGATTAATGGCCAGATTCTGCATTTTTGTCTTTACTGTACTCATTTTTTTATCCTCTTTCTTTGATGTTTTACATCGTTTTTAATTCTAGTTTTTATGCGTGCTGTTTTCATCGCACAAATAGGGTGTAGTGTACAAAAAAGTAACAGAAAGTGTTTTTGTGCTGTTTTTAGACAAAAGTGTCTTTTTGTCCGTTGAGAGAATATGTTTATTGGCATATGTTTAAAAAGAGGTTTTTTATGACTGATGATATTTCCTATGTAATAATTGAGGCTTTAATACGAAGAACATTAAAAGATATAAGACATGATCCTAAAAGAAGTATCCGTAATCTGGTGGATATGGCGGTTAATTTTGCGGATGGGCACTTTCAGAGCCGTTTCTTTGAAGTAGCTCACAAGATGCTTATGGATGATAACAGTCCTTATTATGAACTTTACTGTGATACAGTAAATAATGTTGATGAGGACCATATTGTGGATTTTGGCATGAAGGTTGGTTTTAATAGCTGTACCAGGGGCGCCGAACGTATAAGACAGATTGAGAAAAATGAAAGATGTAATATACCATGGACTCTTTATCTGACAATTGATGATGAAGATATTGATTATGCAGATCTGATAGGTCAGGGTGAGGAGCTGGGTATTTATACCTGGTTTATTTACAGTAAGGGCGATATTCATAAGGTTCTGGATATTCTGTCAAAGAAGAAGAAATCGGCTTTTTTTCTCTTTATTAAGCCAGAAGATATCAGTTTCGATGTTCTTGATGAATTAATGGAATATACCAATATTATGACTGTGCTGATTAATGAAGAGGGTACAGCTGAATCATGTAGAAAACTCAGGGAGCATCATCTTCCTTATTCGCTGATCAATATCTACAATAAAAATAATGCAGAAAAGATTATAAGTGAGGACAATCTGAAAGAAATCGTCAGCTACCATCCACTGTTTACCGCTTTTATTGGTGATAGAGGTGTTGATTCAGATACTGCTAGGAAGGTATATGAAAAGATAATAAAACTGAGAATATCACAGAGTTACAGTACTGTTTTCTGGGATATTATTTATGATGGAAAATATGTAGATGGTGTTATTTCTGATGAGGCCTGTGGCATGGGCATTAATGAAGATGGACAGATCTGGGTATGTGGTAAGCGTATTGTAAAGCTTGAATATAATATCAGAGATTATAAACTGATTGATATATTCAGAAAGATATTCAGGAAAGATTAGTGTTAATATATTTAATACACTCAAGGCAAAGTTTGAATTCACTGATGAATTCTTCTGGTGTGATAGGGTTTGGACTGGTCAGCCAGCGGTTAAAGGTATCAACTACGGCATCAGAAAAGAAGTTAAGCTGGAATTCTTTTATACCTTCTACTTTGGTCAGATCTGACAGTCTGGCACGGAAGAGGGAATACAGGAAATCATGGAAGTGTTCCCTGAAGGAATTCTGCCCTTCAATTTTGAGCACTTTACGGTAGTAGTTTCTTTCGGCATAGAAGTGTTCACACAGTTCTCTGATGATAGTCCAGGAGTCTTCCCTGGCGTGTTTCTTGATGATGGCCAGATAGTCCATGTCAAAAATCCAGTTTACCAGATCATATTTGTCTTCGAAATGGTAATAAAAGCTTTTGCGGTTCATGCCGCATCTTTCACAGATGTCGGTTACGGATATTTTCGCAAAGCTTTTTTCTTTCATGAGCTCTTTCAGGGTGTTGGCCAGAGCTCTTTTTGTGATGTTTGAATCAGGCATATTTCTATTTTCAAATTATATTTTAAGTGTA
>JBJFHC010000129.1:12671-14225 GCA_051893275.1 Erysipelotrichaceae bacterium
TGAACTATACTCCAGATAATGTAATTCTGGCAGCTTTATTTATAATTGCCATATATGGTGTTAAAAGTATGACGGTAGTTTTTCCGCTGGCTTTAATTGAAATGGCTTCCGGTCTTTTGTTTAGGCTGCCGATAGCGCTTGTGGTCAATGTGTCAGGTTTGATGTTGTGCATTTATATTCCTCATAAGCTTGGCAGATTTCTTGGTTCAGACAGGATTGATGAGCTTATAAAGAAGTATCCAAAGTTTGGCTACATTGTTCAAAAGGAGAAGGATAATTCGTTTTTTATATGTTACTTTACCAGAGTGGTTGGCTGTCTGCCGGGTGACTTATTAAGCGCCTATTTTGGAGCCAGTGGCGTAAGTGCGGTATCTAATGTTTTTGGTGGTATACTGGGCATGTTTCCAAGTATGGTTCTTACCACCATCTTTGGACAGAGTATCAGACAGCCAGGATCGAAGTTATTCTGGGTATCTCTGGGTCTTAATGTCTGTCTGAGTATTGTGTCTTTTGTGGTTTTTTATTTCTATAAACATAAAAATATAGAAAATAATAGTAAATAGCCTTTTAAAAAAATAGAAAATATGCCTATTTAAGCTTTTAAAAATATAGTTATTGAAAAATCAGGAGCCATCATTTATTAGCGATATCTGATTTGAGATATACGGCAAAGACTTTTTCTGTCAGAAAATTTGAAAGAGAAAATTATTAGAGTGTAGTCTATATTAATTTGAGAAATCAGATAAATATGGTGAACATAAGGGCATAAAAATTGCGGACAGTAATATAGGTGAATGTGATGCCTTTGTAACTTATCCTTTGTATGCCTTAAGTTTTCTGCTTGATAAAGAAAGGCCTCTGGTAATGGAAAGAGTAACAATTGATTTTCAGTAATGATATAATCCTCTTTGATTAAAGGGGATTTTAATTTGGCTAAGAAGATTTCAGGAATACTGTTCGGGGTATTTGTATTATTTATTATCTATATATTTTTCTCCGTGAATATTGGGCTGGAGGATATTATTAACTTTACGCCAGAAAATGTTTTTATGGCAGCTTTGATGATGGTTGTCTTTTATGGCTTAAAGAGTCTGACCGTGGTGATTCCTTTGCCGCTATTGGAGATAGCTTCTGGATTAATATTTTCTCTGCCGGTGGCAATTATTGTGAATGCGACTGGTATTATGTTCTGTATCCTGATTCCACACTTTGTGGGCAGAAGTTTTGGCAAAGATAAGATAGATTCGCTTATAGAGAAGCATCCAAAGCTGAATATTGTAAAGGAAATGAATACTTCTTCATTCTTTATCTGTTACTTTACAAGGCTGGTAGGAGTTATACCTATTGATCTGCTGAGTCTTTATTTTGGAGCCAGTGGTGTTAGTCTTAAAAGTGATGTGCTTGGTGGCTTCTCAGGTACTTTTGTAAGTATGGTTCTTTTAACTGTCTTTGGTCAGAGCATCAGAGATCCGGGCTCTAAAATGTTCTGGATCAGCATCGGTTTAAATGTTGTGCTGGTAGTTGTTTCGTTTATGCTTTTTAACAGATACCGTA